>JAFAHB010000271.1 GCA_019237435.1 Vulcanimicrobiota bacterium | reverse complement strand
AACGCCTCGCGCAGATCGCGCGCCGGATGGACGTAGCGTCCCCAGGCAGGATCGTTCGGCACGATGCCCGCGACGTGGTACGCCACCGCCCCGCTGCGATCCGCAACCATAAAGCCTTGCGGCGAACCGCGGTAGCGGCTCAGAACGCGTAGCGCTTCGCCGGCGCTGCGCGCGCGATCGATCGCGAGCTCGGTGGCGATCGTCGAGTGCGATTCGGCGTAAATCGGCCAGCGAACGAGGGCGACGCCGGACGGATCGTTTTCGTCGGCCACGGAGAACTCATGCGCCGTACGATAGTATCTGACGAGCACGTCGCGCGCGAAACGCACGCCTATTCGTTCCGTCGCCCACGAGCCATGCGATAGTCGTCCCGCTTGGAAGCTGCTGGTGGTCGCCATCGCTGCGTTCACCGACGCCCACGCGAGACGCTCGTTGTGGCCGAGCGCGACGCCGGGAATGCCGGGAATCGCCGCACCCGCGACGTGCACCTGCGGCGAATCGAGTTCGACGAGATACCAGATGCCGGGTACGGTTAAGTCGATATGCGGATCGTTGGCGAGCAGCGCGTTGCCGTCGCTGCTGCGCGCGCCACCCGCGGCCCAGGTATTGCTGCCGACTCGCAGACCTGACGCTCGAGCCGCGACGCTCGAATCGTCGCACGCGCGCGTTCTCGCGACGGTTTTCCGCGTCACGAGCGTGCCCGCTACGCCGACGTCGTATCGCGCATCCGAGAGCGGAAACGCCGCGTCGAAGCAGCGCTCCCCACCACGCCTCCACACGGCATCCCGCGCGAAGATGTCGTGCCAGGAATCGGCAAGCTCAAGCGATGCGACGATCGAAACCGCGAGCGAATCCTTGACGCTCCACGCTGCGGGACGATAGATGAGAATGCGAAATTCGACCGGAAGCGGTTGCGTTTCGGCCGCTGCATTGACGCCGTCGCTGAATGCAAGGAGCGCGGAGCGATCGCGTGGCGCGAGCGCGTCCAGCTGACGCCGCGCGATGCCGTCAATATTGACCGCACGCTGCGCCTTATCGTAAGGAAGCGCTTTCGGTCCGAGCACTTCGGCGAGACGCCCGTAGGCATAGCGCCGGCTCAGGTCGAGCTGGAAGAGCCGGTCCGAGCCTTCGACGTACCCTTGCGCAAAGTAGAGATCGTGCTCGTCGGCGGCGCGGATATGCGGGACGTCACGCTCGTCACGAACGATCGTTACCGGAGAATGCAGTCCCGCGATGTAGAAGCTGCCTTGCGTCGCGGCCGACTCCCGCAATCCAATTCCGACGTCGATCGCATACAATGCGGCAATCGCGACGAAACAGACGAGCAGCGCGAGCCCCTGGCGTTTGAGCGCGCGCGCGATCGCCGCAGACGGGGCCGGATCTGCGCTTTGGGCGAGCCGCGGATCCGGCCGCTCGAAGAATCCCACGCTTCCGGCTACTTCAGCGCCCGGGGCTATCGCCCCGTGACCGAGAACCTTCCTGCGGCAAATCATGGAACCGCTGGACTTACGAGCGCGGCCTCCGCGCAGCTGTTACGCGGAGCTCGACGGACTCATGCTGATGCCGCGCACGATCGACAAGCTGCGCGCGCAATTACCGGGCGGCGACGCCGACGGCTATTACATCAACGGCCTAATCAAGGGGATCTCGGGCTATCTTCTCGAGCGCCTCGGCATCGGCGAAGACGAGCTGCGCGAGGCAATCCGCACTGCCGGCTCCGAGTCGGACGTCGCGGTATGGCTGCGCGAGCACACCGACGGGTCGCAATATCCCGCAATCAACGCAACCCTACGGCGCATCAAGCCCAAACATGCCGAGGACGAGTCGTTGTTCCGCGAGCAGTACGCGCAAACGTTGGCTACACGGCCCGAATTAGAGTTCATCATCGATGTCGTCGATGCCGATGACCAGCGCATTTTCGCCACCCTTCTCCCTGAGCGAGGCCTAACGGCCGAGTCGAAGGGTCAGGGTGACACGGATGAGCGCGGTGCGTAGCGACGACGAAATTACGCGAGTCGAGCGCGGCCTCCGCCTCGATCTTATTATTGCGATCTTCGCGCTGCTGATCTCGATGCTCGCGGCGAGCGCGTCGTGGTGGCAAGCACGCGTGCTCGAACAGCAGCTCGGCGCGCAAGTCTGGCCGTACGTCAGCGTCACGGTGGACACGACCGGCGACAAGGTCGAGATCGGCATCGCAAACAACGGCCTTGGACCCGCGATTCTGCGCAGCGCCGTCGCGATGGTCGACGGAGTTCCCAAATCAAACTTCATCGATATCATGCATGCCGTCCTCGGCCCCAACCTCATAGCGCGAAGGCCGAAGGGCCAGCGGCTTAGCCTTTCCCTCGGCACGGGAACGCCGGGTACCGTCTTGCGCCCCGGTGAGTCGAGTGTGGCGTTTGGACTGATCAGCAAGCGCTATGCTCGGCCCTTCGTTCAGGCCTTCAACCGAATGAGCTTCCGAATCTGTTACTGCGCGATCGTCCCCGGCAAATGCTGGCTTAGCGATTCTACGTCGACGCAGGACCCGAAACCGGTTACGGCGTGCCCCGAGATTGCGAGCGACCTGCTGCACGCCTCGACCCTCGAAGAGCTTTTCACCCAAAAATACTAGCGCTTTGTATTAGGCACTTGACACAAATCGGATTTTGTATTAGTCTGCTAATACAATGGGGTTGGAACATTTGACGCATCAGGAGCAGGCGCGCATTTTCGCCGCGGCACTGCTGGCGGCACTGGGCATCGTGGAAATCGTCGCACCCTGGCTCTTTTGGTGCACGTGGGCCTATTTCAGAGGCGCGCGCGCGGCGTTGCCTCCCGACCAGCGCGAGCGGCTGGCGCGGGTGCTCGCCCAACGCGAGGAGGCCGAAGCGAACACGGGACGTTACTCGCGTTACGCCGGCGTCTTTACAATCGTCATCGCTCCGCTGACGATCCTCCCGGCCGTTCCGTTCGTGCTGCCCTATTCGCTGTTCTGCCTTGCCATGGCAGGAGCGACGTTGCTATCGTACCTGCATTTTCGCCGCGCGACGGAACGCCGCGTCGCGCCACTGCTGCCGCGCAACCCGTGGGCGTCGTTATCTCGGGTCGGGGTGGCGGCAACCACGATTTGCCTGTTCGGCGCGGCGCTCTTCGCCGTTTATCCGCAGTATCGTCTCGGCGTAGTCGTCGTCATTGCTTCTTCAATCGTGCTGCTCTTCATCGCATGGCGCGTCGCAGTCGCCCCCGCGCTTCTCCTCGGCAACGATTCACAGCTGGAATACGTCGTGGACGAGCACCTGCGCTACGCTCGTGCCACCAATCTCCTTACGCTCGCGTGCGCACCGCCATTGGTTTTGATCGAGATCGCAACGGCCACGCTTCCTTCCGCGGCGCACTTCTACAATGTGGTAATCGTCGTCGCGGCAGGGATCGCGTTCTTCACCATGCTCGCCGTCAGCTTCAGCTCGACGAGAAAACGCCTCAAGATCGCGTGAACGAATCGTTTCTCGTCGTCGACGAGAGCGCAGAGTCACCGCCGCCGTATCGCCAGATCGTCGAACAGATCCGTGCGGCCATCGAGCGTGGAGAACTTCAACCCGAGATGTCTTTGCCGCCGGTGCGTCAGCTTGCCGGTGACCTTGGCGTCGCGCCGAACACCGTTGCGCGAGCTTATGCCGAGCTTCAGGACGAAGGATGGATTTTTGGCGAAGGTCGCCGCGGCACGCGCGTTGCCTCACGAGTGCCGCGCCAAGATCGGAATGCGCGCGTGCGCAGCCTGCGTGAGTCCGTCGACCGCTTCGTCCTATCGCTCGAGAGCCGCGGATTCACGCGCGCGGAGATCGCTTCGGAAGTCAGCCTCCAACTCCGCTCAGGGTGACACAAGACTGGCGAACTCGTCGCGAATAAAAGCGGCGCTCTTCCGAATTTCGAGCGAGCGACATCGCCGCTTCGAAATGCGCGCGCGCCGCGACAGGATCGCCTCGCCGCAGCTCGAGCTCCCCGCGCGCCGCATGGTAGAACGGATAGGCGTCGAGGCGCTTCGGCTCGCCGATGGCCTCGATGGCAGCCAGTCCTTTCGCCGGTCCGTCGCGCTGCGCGATCGCGATGGCGCGATTGAGCGCGACGATCGGCGAAGGATCGATCGTCATGAGCGTGTCGTAGAGCGCGACGATCGCGCACCAATCCGTTTCGTCCACGTTGGGCGCGCGCGAGTGTACGTCCGCGATCGCCGCCTCGACGTGATAACGGCTCATCTGCTGCCCGGTCGCGCTTCGCTCGAGCCACTCGCGGCCTTCTTCGATCATCCGGCCGTTCCAGCGCGAGCGATCTTGATCGAACAGCGAGGTGAGGTTGCCCGACGCATCGAGCCGAGACGGCAGCCGCGCGGCGTCGAGGTACATCAGGGCCAGCAGCGCGTGAGTGCTTGGCGTGGCCGCCAGCCGATGGTTCGCGAGCAGCCGCGTCAAGCGGATCGCCTCATAGCAGAGATCCGCGCGCACCGCAGCTTGCGCCGATGCGCCGTGATAGCCTTCGCTAAAGATGAGATATAGCGCGCGCTGCACCGAAGGCAGCCGTGCGGCGAAATCGTCGGCATCGGCGATATCGAAAAGCGGGCCGGAATCTTTGAGCGTATGCTTGGCGCGATTCAAACGTTTTTCGACCGCGGTGAGCGAGCTGACGAATGCCGCTGCGATTTCGCGCACCCCGAATCCACCCACGAGCGAAAGAACAAGCATAACCTGCGCCGCCTCGGGTTGATCGACGCAGCAGCACGAAAACATCATGCGCAACCGATCGTCCCGCACGTCGGTCCAGTCGAAAACTTCTTGTACGGCATTGGCCAGCGTCCACTCCGTCTGCAGCAGGCGGCCATACTCGGGTGCGAACGTCCGCGCGGTGCGCTCTCGCCGCAAGACGTCGATCGCGCGACGTTTCGCGGTCGTCGTAAGCCATGCTGACGGATTTTCGGGAATGCCGCGCAGCTTCCAGACCTCGAGCGCGCGGCAGAAGGCGTCTTGCACGACGTCTTCTGCCAGCTCGAGATTGTGCAATCCGAAGACGCGCGTGAGCGCGGCGACCATCCTGCCGGCTTCGTGACGGAAGAGATGGTCGCTCGGCTCCATGCTACATGTCCAGCTTCATGATCGGTCGCACTTCAACCAGTCCTTGGCGCTCGAGAATCGGGCAACCCTTCGCAAGCTCCGCAGCGCGGTCGAGACTCGGCGCCTCGATGAGCGTGTAGCCGCCGACGAGATCCTTGGCTTCGGCGTACGGACCGTCGGTGACCGGGCCACTCTTATCGCGCACGATCTTGCCCTCAGGCTCGAGCGGCTGGCCGCCGTCCTTGAGGTTGCCGCTCGCGCCCAGCTCCTTAAACCAGTTCATCCAACGTTGCATGATCTGCTGCGACTCTTCGGGCGTCCAGCCGCGCTGGCCGCCGCGATAAAGGTAAAGAAACTCCGCCATGTCTGCCTCCATTTCCAGCTTTGCGTTGATAGCCCATAGACGTTTGAGCCTCGCCCTTCCGGACAATTTTTGGCAGGCTCGGCGCCGACGACACAAAAATTCTCTGCCCTTTCCACCTCGCTACTTGGAGATAACTCATGCTGCTAACTATCTCACGACGCGCGTGGTCGCAGCCGCAGTGGCCTCGTTCGCGGCAGGTTGCTCGGGTAACTCGCTAACGCCCGGCCAGTCTGCTGTGGTATCGGCAAGCTCGTATCAGGCGCCGGCCGGAATGCGCGTGTTCCCAGGCCGGTGGTCGCGGGTCCGATCATCGTGCCGCTTGTACCCGACAAGCCGAACGCGCCGGCCGGTTGGCCCGATCCACGCAAGCGCCACCACCACCAAGGAGTTCTTGTTCGTCGCCGACTCCCGCAGCGGCGTATTGATCTACAATCCGAAGAACGCAAACAGCTCGCCGATCGGCTCAATTGCCACCGGCGTCAGCGTCCCTGCCGGCTTGGCCGTGGACAACAAAAACAATCTCTACGTCACCAACGACGGCAACAACACCGTCACGGTCTATCCGAAGGGTAGCTCCTCGCCGAGCTTGACGATCAGCACCGGTGTCGACGGTCCGTACGGAGTTACCGTCGATTCTAAAGGGAACGTCTTCGTCAGCAACCTCGACAATAACACCGTGACCGCATATGCGGCCGGCCAGACCTCGCGTACGCGACGATCAGTTTCAATGCGTACGGTCAGGCGGTCGGTCTCGGTGTAGACGCGAGCGACAATGTCTGGGTAGCATGCGACACGTCGAACGGCGTCTTTGAGATTCCGGCCGGTACGACATCCGTCATGAATTCGGGTTTGACGAGTCTCAACGGACCGATCAGCGTTTCGTTCGGTAAGAGCGACATCATTTACGTCTCCAACTTCGCGTCGTCCACAGTCAACATTTATACTTACGACTCGACGACGCCGTCAGGAGACATCACGAATGGTATCGAAAAGTACGGACCGACCCTTGGCGGATTCACCGCCAACGGTTCGTACTTCCAGTCGAATCAGAGCGACAACGTCGTGGGCTACAAGAGCGGCCAAACGTCGCCGTTTTCAACGCTAAGCGGTGCAAGCTCACCCCTCGGCATCGCATCCGAGCCGTTGGTCAAGAAGTAGTCAGCATATCAGCGAAGAAAGGCGCGCGTATGAACATCGCGCGCCTTTCTGTTTTGGGTGCGGCGCTCGCAGTCGCCGCTTGCTCGGGTAACTCTCTTGTGTCGGCGACCTCAGAAGTTCGCGTATTGCCGGGACCGGCCGTTGCAGGCCCAATCGTCGTGCGGCGCAACGCGCTTAAGCCGAATGCCCCGAGTGGCTGGCCCGCGCGACGGCATCGCGCGATCCTTTTTGTCGCGGACGAGCGCGCCGGCGTGCTCATGTACGACCCGTCGGTCCGCAACGGATCGCCGATCGGGTCGATTACCAGCGAAATCGACGTGCCCGCCGGTTTGGCTGTCGATCGAAACGGCGCGCTCTACGTCGACAGTGAGGGAACCGGTGCGAGCGGCACCGTCAACGTCTACCCGCCCGGCCAATCGTCGCCAAGCTTGGTCATCAGTAACGGCATCGACGGACCATACGGTATCGGAGTCGACTCGAACGGGAACGTCTTCGTCAGCGACGTTCCCAACAATACCGTGAACGCCTACCACGCCGGGCAGAGCTCTCCGTACGAGACCATCAGCTTTAATGCATACGGTCAGCCGGTCGGTATCGGCATTGATGCAAACGATAACGTTTGGGTCGCCTGCGACACGTCGAACAAAGTTTTCGAGATTCCCGCCGGCACGACGCAAGTGAAAGATGCAGGACTGACGGGGCTGGACGGCCCGATCGGCGTCGCGTTCGGCAAGAACGATGTGATGTACGTCTCCAACTTTGCAATTGGAGCCGTCAACGTCTATCCTTACGGCGCCAAGAGTCCTTCGAGCACGATCACCGCCGGTATCGAGCGTTACGGTCCGTCGCTCGGCGGATTTACCGCTGCAAACATTTATTTTCAGTCGAACCAATATCTCGACGTCGAGGGCTACGATGGCCAGGCGTGGTACTCGATGGTGAGCGGCGGCGGAGCTCCTCTCGGCATCGCTTCCTCGCCGCTGGTCCGAAAGTAATGGATCGGAATCGCAATAATTAGCTGCGGCGCCGAATCGCATAGCGCGGTCAACGCCCCGGCGACATGAGCGATCTCGTCGAGCGAAACAAGACGGCGGTCCGCCCGTACATTCGGAGGGGGTCGAGATGGTCATTCACCGCACGACGCAGCCTTTGTGACGCCGGTATCGCCGCAGGCGTACGCTCGAGTGGGGGGCGCCCTCTACGTCGTCGTTTTCGTGTTGGCGGCCCTCTCGATGGGTTTGCAGTCCGGGCTCATCGTCTCGGGCGACGCCGCAGCGACGGCAAGCCACATTCTGGCTTCGCAATCGTTGTGGCGGCTCTCAGTCTCAGCCGAGCTCCTGATGTTTGGATGCGACA
>JAFAHB010000267.1 GCA_019237435.1 Vulcanimicrobiota bacterium | reverse complement strand
CATCGTTCCGCCGAATACGTAAGCGAGCCACGTCCCGTTTCCGGCGAGCGCGTACATGTAGGGCGCAATCAGCAAGGGCGTCATGCTCGGCCCAATGAGGGCGATCGACGTCGCCAGCACCTCGATGAAACTCAGCGAATCGGCCTTCAGGACGGGGCGCGGTTCGGTTGCGACCATGTCGCGACCACTCTCAGCCGGGCGGCGCCTTAGTTCCCGCCCGGTGCGCCGAAACTTCGCCGCGCAGGCACCGGTAGGAGGCGCTGTGAAGGCTGGTCTTATGCGACTTCAACTGATGGCGGCCATGGGGATGGCGCTGCTGGCAGCGCTTGCCCTACCTGCGATCGCCCGCGATTTCGTGCAGGACCAAGCCGGGATGTTTTCGGCGTCGACGGTCGCTGCACTCAACTCGCGCATTTCGAGCTTCAACGCGCAGACGGGCAAGGAGATCGTCGTCGTGACGACGCCGTCGCTCGGCGGCGCGACCTTGCAGAGTGCCGCCCAGGCGGCGTTTGCGCAGCAAAACGTCAACGGCGTCCTCGTTTTCATCGCGCGCGACGACCGCCGCGACATCATCGTTCCGGATCGGGCCGGCGCGCAAGCCGGCTGGTTCACGCCCGACGTGCTGCGCTCGATTCGTACCTCGATGGAGGCGCAGTTCCGTAGCGAGAACTACGACGCCGGAATCACCGGTGCGGTCGACGCCGTTCTCAACATCTATCGCGCGCATCTAGGCGGCTTGCAGCAGCGCGCACCGTCCGGCGGCGCGGTGCCGATGCAGCGGCCCGTCGCGCAAACGACAGGAGTCCATATCTCGATGTTTTGGTGGATCCTCATCGCGATCGTCGCGTTCTTGATCTTGCGTTCGATTCTGCGCGCCTTGTCGATGCCGCACTACTACGGCGGCGCGCCCGGCGCCCCGCCCGGTGTGGCGCCTCCGGGCGGCCCCGGGTACGGGCCGGGCTACGGTCCCGGTTATGGTTATGGCGGATATGGCGGAGGCGGCAGTTTCTGGAGCGGTTTACTCGGCGGCCTTGGCGGTGCGTGGCTCGGTAACGAGCTTTTCCGCGGTGGGGGCGGCGGCATTGCTCCAACACAAGCCGGACAACTTCCGGGCGACACCGGCGGTGGGTGGGGCAGCGCCGGCGATTCAGGCGGCTGGCAAAGCGATGCCGGACAAGCCGACATGGGCGGCGCGAGCGGAGGCGACTGGAGCGGCGGAGGTTTTGGCGGCGATGCGGGCGGTGGTTTCGGCGGCGGCGACATCGGCGGCGGAGGCGGCGACAGCGGCGGCGGCTGGTAACCCTTTCGACTCGGCGCTGCGGCGCAGGGAGCGCAATCGAAGCACAAAATGCAGGCGTCTATGCGACGCCTGCTCTCATTATTGATTGCGCTTTCATTTGGTGCGCCGGCGGTCCGCGCGCAAGCCGCCGAAACGAACGTTCCGCCTGCGTATTTTACCGCGCTGCACTGGCGCCTCATCGGACCGTTCCGCGGCGGACGCGCGCTCGCAGTGACCGGGGTGCCGGGAGAGCCGCATCATTTTTATTTCGGAGCGGTTGACGGCGGCGTTTGGGAGAGTACGGACGCGGGACGCACCTGGCAGCCTGTCTTCGACGATCAGGATATCGCTTCGATCGGTTCGATTGCGGTTGCACCAAGCGATCCGCGAACGATCTACGTCGGTACGGGCGAAGCGGACATGCGCTCCGACATCGCCTACGGCAACGGAGCGTACAAGTCGACCGACGGCGGTAGGAGCTGGTCGCACATCGGACTGATTGATGCGAGACAGATCGGTGCAATCGTCGTCGATCCGCGTAACGCGAACGTCGTCTACGTCGCCGCGCTCGGACATGCGTACGGGCCTAACGAGGAGCGCGGCGTCTTCAAGACGACCGACGGCGGCAAGACGTGGAGCAAAATTCTCTACAAGGGGCCGGACGTCGGAGCGACCGCGCTGATTATGGCGCCGGACGATCCAAACGTGTTGTACGCCGCGCTTTGGCAGACGCGCCGTCCGCCGTGGAACGTCTATCCGCCGTCGAACGGGCCCGGGAGCGGCCTTTACAAGTCGAGCGACGGCGGCGCGACGTGGACGCAGCTCACGAGAGGCCTGCCCGCGCACGTGGGACGCATCGGACTCTCGATCTCTGCAGCCGCGCCGCATCGCGTCTATGCCAACGTGGACAGCCCGCCGCGGTTGGGCGGGGTTTATCGCTCCGACGATGGCGGTGCGACCTGGACGCGTGAAGACGGCGAGCAGCGTATTTGGCAGCGAGGCTGGTATTTCAGCGGCATCACCGCCGATCCGCGCAACCCCGACGTCGTGTACGTGATGAACACGGCGACCTACCGTTCAACCAACGGCGGAAAAAGCTTCGATGCGATACTCGGCGATCCGACCGGCGACGATTTTCACACGCTTTGGGTCGATCCGAGCGATTCCAACCGCATGATTCTCGGCAGCGATCAGGGCGTCATCGTCACGCTCAACGCCGCGAAAACGTGGAGCTCGTGGTACAACCAGCCTACCGCCCAGCTCTATCACGTCGCAGTGGACGACGGCTTTCCGTACGCAGCGTATGGCGCGCAGCAAGACTCGGGCGCCGTAATGGCACCAAGTCAAGGCCGGTACGGAACGACTTCCAATCAAGAGTTTCGGCCAATCGACGTCGGCGGAGAGAACGGGACCCTTGCAGCCGATCCGCGCCACCTCGGCCTCGTCTACGGCAACTCCGGCGGTCAGGGATACGCGGGTGTCTCGCGCGAGATGCCGGCGACCGGCTGGGAACAAGACGTCGATCCGACTATGGCCTATCCGCAGACCGTTTGGCGCAACACGTGGACGCTGCCGTTAGCGTTTTCGCCGGCCGATCGCTCGACGCTCTACTTCAGTCATCAGAACGTCTTTCGTTCGCGCGACGGCGGGCTGACTTGGCAGATCGTCAGTCCCGACTTAACGAGACCCGATGAGGGAACGCCGTCTAATCTCGATCCAACGACGTTGGCCGATACCAACAATCTGCAGCGCCACGGCGTGGTTTACGCGATTGCGCCGTCACCGCTGCAAGCGAAAGTCGTGTGGGCCGGAACTGACGACGGATACGTTTGGGTGACGCGAGACGGCACGCGCAGTTGGCATAACGTGACGCCGCCCCAGCTGACGTCGTGGAGCAAAGTCGGCATCATCGAGGCGTCGCATTTCGATAGCGCGACGGCGTATGCGGCGATCGACCGCCACCGCCTCGACGATTACCGGCCGTACATTTATCGCACGCGCGACGGCGGCGCGACCTGGACCGCAATCGCGAACGGCATTCCCAACGGCTCGTTCGTGAACGCCGTGCGGGAGGATCCAGCGCGGCGCGGCTTGCTCTACGCCGGCACCGAGCGGGGGGTCTACGTTTCGTTCGACGACGGAGGGTCGTGGCAGCCGCTGCAGCTCAACCTTCCGGTGACGTCGATACGCGACATCGCCGTGCACCGCGACGATCTCGTCATTGCGACGCACGGGCGCTCCTTTTGGGTAATGGACGATATTGCGCCGCTGCGTCAGCTAGCCGACGCGGTTGCCACCCGCGGCACGTATCTGTTTGCGCCCGAAGCCGCCTACCGCGTGCGTCCGACGAGCCAGGAGGGCACGCCGCTCCCGCTCGACGAGCCGCAGGCCGACAACGCGCCCGTGGGCGCGTACGTCGACTACTATCTCTCCGACGTTGCGCACACGGCCGTCGTTCTCGACGTGCTCGCAAGCGACGGCAGTATGGTGCGGCATTGGTCGAGTGCCAATCCGCCCAAGCCTGCCGATCCCAAGTCGGTTCCGTACACGACGCATTGGATCGCGCAGCATCCGGTGCCGTCGACGACGGCGGGCGCGCATCGCTTCGTCTGGGATTTTCACGAATCCCGCTCCGACGGCCCACTCGTCCCGCCCGGCAACTACACGATTCGACTGAGCGTTAACGGGCACGAGTACGCGCGCACGGTCAGGGTGATGCGCGATCCGCGGATCGCCGCAAGCGACGCCGATCTGCGCGCGCAATACGATCTCGCGCGCCAGGTTGCGGCGCTTCGCGCCGAAGTCGGAACCGCGCGCACGAAGGCTGAAGCCAATGCAAAGCGACTCTCAGGAGAGAACGCGCTCGCCTATCGCCGCAACCTCGTCGGCGAAGAACTTCCCGCGAATCCCGACGACTCGATGGGCGCGTACTCGCACGACATCACCAGCTTCCTCTTTCTCGAGGGCCAACTCGACACTCTCGAAGCCGCCGTCGAGAGCGCCGACGCTGCGCCGACGCCGACGATGCGGGCGGCCTACGCGAAGCTATCTGCGATCTATCGATCGACGCGGTCAGCGGCCGGGATTTAAGACTCGCGCGTACCAGGCTTCGAGGTCGGCATGGAACTGCGTCAGCGCCTCAGGGTGCACGTAAACCATGTGTCCCGCATCGTAAAAGCCATAGCTGACGTTCGCTTGCAGCGACGCCGGCATCATAAGATGATTGAGCGTGTAGACCGTCGCGTAGAACGGGGTCGCAAAATCGTAATATCCGTTCGCCGAAAAGACCTTCAAATTCGGGTTGAACGACATTGCTGCCGCGAGATCTTGTGCGGTGTTGGTTGGGAGGCTACCGTTGTGCTTCCACTCCCACTGCCGGAAGAGCGAGGTTATCGGCCGATAAACCAGCGTCGTCTGATAGTTCAAGACTTGACGCACATAGTAGTTGCCGGCAGCGACGAACGCCGCGTCGATCGCGGCATCGGTCGGGTCGAAGTCCGTCTGGTCTGAGATTCGATCGAGCATGATCGACGTATAGCGCGCATCGAGCCGGCCGGTCGCGACGCCCGATTCGCGTAAGAGCTCGGTCTGGTAACGCGTGTAGGGAACGCGCAAATTCGATTGCCGAATATACTGCTCCGAAAGGCCGGTGTATTGATGCAGCTTCGTCACGACGTCTGCGTACTGCGCCGCCGGAAGGTTCGCGCCTTGTGCGAGCGCTTCCAGGTATTCATGCGTCGCAAAATCTTCGACTTGCGGCAGCAAGGCAGCCAGCGTGATCGCCGGTCCGGGCAAAACGTGGTGGTACCACGCCGCCGCCGCTTCAGTCGGCAGGTAGAGCACGAACGCCCAATCGTTGCCGCCGATCGCGGTCGGGCTGAAGTTGATGCTCCAGTCGAGCGAAAAGTCGAGGATCGAGGAGAGCAGCACGACGCCGTTGATTCCGACACCCTGCCGTTGCAAGGCGTTCACGAGCATCGCCGACCGCGGCGTGCCGTATGACTCCCCAAAGAGAAACTTCGGCGAGTTCCAGCGGCCGAACGCCGAGAGGTAGCGCGTCACAAACTGCGCGAACGCGCGCACGTCGGGATCGACCCCGAAGAAATCGCTGGGCTTACCGACGCCGACAATTCGGCTGAAGCCGGTGTCCGGGGCGTCGACAAAGACGAGATCGGTGCGATCGAGCAGCGAGTATTGATTGTCGAGCAGATTGAATGGCGCGTTGCGCGTTGGCGCGGCGTCGCCGGCTTGCACGCGCACCGGGCCGAAAGAGCCCATTCGCAACCAGATCGTCGAGCTTCCGGGGCCGCCGTTGTACAGAAAGGTCACGGGTCGCGTCCGCGGGTCCACGCCGTTCGCGGTGAACGCCGTGTAGAACATGCGGCAGTTCGTTTCGCCCTTCTCGTTCTCGAGCGCGATCGAGCCAGCGCGTGCGGTGTAGGCGTAGGTCCTTCCGCCAAGCGCGATCGTATGCGTCGTCACCGCGTCGGGCGGATAGCTCGGCGTGGGCGCGGGCGCGGCGGGCCCGGCCGCGATGAGAAATGCGGCCGCCGGCGCGAGCAGTATCTTCACCTTTGGCCACCCTTCGACGGGGTCTGTCCCGAGCGACGCTCAGCTTGTCGAAGCGGAGTCGAAGGGCTCAGCGTGACGCTGTACCAGCGTTCCAAGTCGTCGTGAAACCGCGCGAGCGCTTCGGGATGGAGATAGACCATATGCCCCGAGTCGTAGAACCCGTAGGTGATGTTGCGCTGCAGCGGGGGCGCGAGGTTGAGGTGATTGAGCGCGAAGACCGTGGCGAAAAACGGCGTGGCGAAATCGAAGTATCCGTTTGCGGAAAAGATCTTCAGGCGTGGATTATAGCTCATGGCCTGCGCCAGATCGGGCGCGACGTTGATCGCCTGGGCATTGGGGCCGTGTTTGAAGTTCCACGTCTGGCCGTCGGCAAAAATCAGATCGTAAATTTCGCCGCGGTAAAGCAGCGGCGTATGGTACCCGAGTACTTGGCGT
>JAFAHB010000261.1 GCA_019237435.1 Vulcanimicrobiota bacterium | reverse complement strand
ATGATTTTCTTCGGCGATTATTCGTTCGAAAACGGCTCGTGGGTTCCACAAGGCCACGCCGATCTTGCGCAGTTCTTCGTCGACCGGCACAAGGGAAACTTCGAGATCAACGCCGGCTATCTCGACATTTCGCCGAATTACAATCCGATCGACGGATATACGGCGAACTCCGACATCCGCGGCCCTCAGGCCTTCGCCGACTACGCCGGCGCGATGCCCGGCGTCAAGAACTATACGCTCTTCGTGACCGGGGATCGTTTTTTGGACGATTCCGGCGTTGTGCACCAAGCCGACTTTCAATACTTCATAACCGCCGTCTTTAAGAATCAGCTATCGCTGGACGGTGCCGGCGCCTCCGTCGGCGAGCTGCGGCAGTACGGCATTCCCGAGGGACCGGGCTGCACGGGTTCGCTTCTATTCGAATCGAGCTTTACCGGCTATCCGTGCTATCTCGACGGCGAGACCTTGCCCTACCATCTCTACCAGATTCCGGTTGGATACCGCGACGGAACACCCACTCCGCTCGACGTGAACTATTCGTGGGGGCCGTTCGGCACGAACAACGTGCATCTGTTCACGATCGTCACGAGCCGCCCGCTTTGGCACGGGCTCACGCTGGGACTGGAGTACGACGGAACCTACGAACGCGCGGTTTCCACCGGCGTGCTCGACTCGCAATGGCTCCGTCGCGTCTCGCTGGGTTACAGCATCAGCGACGAAAGCACGTTCAACATCGGCCTTCGCGACATCAACGGCTACGGCGGGTTTGCCACGCAGATCGGCAACAATCTGGCGGTGGGATTCCATCAGCGGTTCGCTTCGGGCAACGAGCTCTACGTGAACTACGGCAGTCCCGCCGCCGGCGCCACGCTCAACCGTCTCATCGTGAAGTTTGTCTTCCATGCGGGGGCAGACACGGGCACTTGAGCCGCTTGGTACGACAAGGGCCCACGGCAAAAGACGCCAAGCAAAGCGTACGTGTCCACGCGAATGTCGATTACGAGCTTCGCTGCCATCGTAATAGCCGGCCTCGCCGTTGCGTGTGCAGGCGGCGGATCGGCCGTAACCGCGCCGCCGATGCCGCAGCCGTCTCCCAGCCGCATACCGTCGGGCCCGATCACGCACGTCGTTATCATCGTTCAAGAGAATCGCACGCCTGACTTCCTCTTCCAGGGGCTGCCGGGGGCCGATATTTCAAAGACGGCTGTAGATTATGAAGGCCAAACCGTCGTGCTGCATCCGGAATCGCTTACCGGTGCGTACGATCCGCCCCACGGCTACCCCAACTTCGTGAGAGATTACAACAACGGGAAGATGAACGGATGGGACGAGCGGTTGAAGCAAAGCCAGCACCTCCGGCCGTTCGGCTACGCCCCGGCGTCGGAAGTCTACCCATATCACGATATGGCGGCGCAGCACGCTTTCGCCGATCACATGTTCCAGAGCAACGAAGGACCGAGTTTCCCGGCGCACCTTTACCTCATCAGCGGCAGTGCAGCCGTAACGCCGAAGCCGTTCCTCGTAGAAGACGATCCGCATAGCTCGGTAAACGGCGGCGCAACGTCCGGCGGCTGCGACGCGCCAAAAGCGGCATTCGTCCTCACGATCGACCCGAAGAACGCGGCGCCGGGACCTACGCCGTTCCCATGCTTCGATCCCATCGTGTTATCCGATCTCCTCGATGCACGGCACGTGTCGTGGCGCTATTATCAGAACAACAAAGGCGGCGGGCTTTGGCAGCCATTCGACGCGGTTCGGCACGTTCGGTATGGACCCGATTACGTTAACGTCATAGCGCCGCAAACGCAAGTGCTCACCGATATCGCGAGCGATCGGCTTGCGAACGTAACCTGGGTCATACCGAACTCTAAGTGGTCCGATCATGCGGGTAACCGCAGCGCGGAAGGCCCGGCATGGGTGGCCGCGATCGTCAATGCCTTGGGGCAAAGCCGATACTGGAAAAGCTGCGCGATCTTTATCACCTGGGATGACTGGGGCGGTTGGTACGACCACGTGAAGCCCAACCTTTACAACCATTACGAGCTCGGGTTCCGAGTGCCGCTGATCGTCGTCTCGCCGTATGCGAAACGCGGTTACGTTTCGAAAGTGCAGCACGAGTTCGGCAGCATCTTGGCCTTTACCGAAGAGGCGTTCGGCATTCCCAAGGGGTCGCTCCAAACAACCGATCTACGCGCCGATGATCTCAGCGATGCGTTCGACTTCGGTCAAGCAATGCGCGGGTTCACACCAATAAAGGCACCGCCTTTCTCACCATCGCCGATCGACTATCAGCACGCCGGCGACGAAGACCCTTAGGCGCCGGCGGGGGCCGGCGCGGGCGCTTGAGGAAAGGTACCGCGTGATCAAGGCAGCGGCGTTCGCGGGGCTCGGTCTTTTAGCGGCCGGCGTCGTGGCATGTGCGGGCCACGGTTCGTCACCGATCTCGCCGCCTGTCCAAGGCATCGCGACTCACGCTTCTTCCGGGACAGGCGTACCGCCGGGTCTGATCGATCACGTCGTCATCATCGTTCAGGAGAATCGCACGCCGGATTACCTCTTCCAGGGCTTGCGTGGAGCCGATATCTCGAACACTGCGGTCGATTGGACGGGCCAAACAGTCCCGTTGCATCAGGTGTCCCTTTCGGGTAACTACGATCCGCCCCACGGCCACCCCAACTTTTTGACCGATTACAACAATGGCAAAATGAACGGATTCAATAAGGGCCTGAGGCGAAGTCAGCGGTTACTGCCGTTCGGCTACGCGCCATTTGCCGAAGTCCGGCCCTATCACTTAATGGCCAGGCAATACGCTTTTGCCGACCACATGTTCCAGACTAACGAGGGACCGAGTTTCGCCGCGCACTTGTACCTGATCAGCGGCACAGCGAGCGACCGGCGCTTGAAACCGGATCTGGTGGAAGACGATCCGCACAACAAGTACACCGGGGGCGCAACCTCGGGAGGATGCGACGCGCCCAAAGCGGCCTTCGTTCTTACGATCGATCCATACGACGCGTCACCGGGACCCACGCCGTTCCCATGCTTCAATCCTAAGGTGCTCACGGATTTGCTCGATGCAAAGAACGCCTCTTGGCGCTACTACCAGAATAACGCCGGTGCCGGACTTTGGCAGGCGTTCGACGCCATCCGACACGTTCGCTACGGCCCCGACTACGCCAACGTCGTATGGCCGTCGCAGACCGCGCTCAGCGATATCGCGAAGAATCGGCTGGCGAACGTAAGCTGGGTCATACCGCAAGGCACGTGGTCGGATCACGCGGGTAGCCACAGCGCAAAAGGCCCGGCGTGGGTATCCGCTATCGTCAACGCTATCGGCCAAAGCAGCTATTGGAACAGCGCGGTAATATTCGTTCTCTGGGACGACTGGGGCGGATGGTACGATCACGTCAGACCGCCGATCGACAACCATTACGAGCTTGGGTTCCGGGTGCCGCTGATCGTCATCTCCCCGTATGCAAAACGCGGATACGTTTCGAAGGCGCGGCACGAGTTCGGCAGCATCCTGGCCTTCACCGAAGAGGCGTTCGGCATCCCAAAGGGCTCGCTCGGAACGACGGACGTGCGCGCCGACGATCTGCACGACGTTTTTGATTTCGGTCAGGCACCGCGCGCGTTCGTGCACATACAAGCGCCGCCTTTCAAGCCGGCGGCTATCGATGATCAGCACGCCGACGACGAAGATCCGTAGGTTGGGTTCGCGTCAGTTCTTGTTCGGCGTCAGAAACATGCGACCGTGCGGAAAATCGAAGACGTAATCGAAATGCTTGAGGAAATCGTAGCCGAGGAGCATGTCGCCGCCGAAATTGTCCAAGCAGACCGATTGTCCCGAATACACGATCGGCCCGAGCGTGAGGCTTTCGAGATTTCCGCATACCGGACTGCCGATGCGCAAATCGTGCGTTTTCGCGAGGTCGTAGCTCAAAAACGCGACGCCTGGGTTGCCGGTGTCGAGCAGCGCCTCGGCGACCAACGACCTATTGATCGTAATCGGAATCGCCGGAATGCGCCGGGAAAGGTCGAGGAGCAACGGTAGTCCACGGCTGGCGTCCAGATCGGACGACGGATCCATAATCGTTACCTTCGAACCGTAAACGTCGAGTTTTACGATCGCTCCGGCGAAGAAATCGTAGCCGATGAGACCGTCGTAGCCCTCACGATCGAGCCCGCGAAAGTCGCGCGCGCGAAAGTCTTCCGAGTCGACGAGCACGTCGTGCAGCGTCGCGGCGCCGAAGTCGATGGTGTCCGCTCGCCGCGTCCGCACCTTCACTTTGCCGTAGAATGTTCCGGCTTCGCCGTTTCCGCCGGTTAACTGGACGCGCGCTCGGTCGGCGAACTGGTCGTCGAGAACGATCGCAGTTGCGCCGGTATCGAGGATGAAACGCCCGCGCGCGCCGTTGACGAGCGCGTCGACCAGGATTCGGTTCTTGGTCAGCACGATCGGTATCGGATCTCCATTTCGAAAACTCCACCACGCCGAGGGCGACGGCGGATGGAGGTCCCGATCCGAGATAATGACATTTGGATCGAACTGCTCGTACCGGTAAAGCGTCCGGTTACCAACGAATCGAAACGATGATATCATCTTCTTTCCCGGAGCGGCCTCGGCATAAGAAACGATCTCGATCGTCTGCTCGTACGGACCACCGGGGTCGATAGTCGCCCGAACGTAGGCGCCGGTCTGCGGATCGACGTAACAATCGATCGGATCGCCGTTGGCGAGCGTCACGCGCACGATGCCGACGGCTTTCCCGTCGATAGTCGCGTTTCGAACGAACGAGGCCGGCAGTTCCGTCGTGCCTTCCTGCCCCAGCACCGTGAGCGAGGCCAAGAACTTCGCGTAGCCGCCGTAAATCGGCGTAGTAAAGCCGTTACGGTCCGACTGCCAGAAAACATTTCCGGTAAATCCCGTCCGCTCGCTGATTCCGCGCGCGATCGTCGTGTAGACCGAGTGAAACAGCAGACCCTTGGAGAGTTTAAAAATCTTTTCCGTCCTGCGCCCGGTATCATCGTAACCGGCGCCCACGATTCGCATGCTCGTGAACGTTCCGTCCCCGAACTGCCAGCCAACGAAAGCCCGATGCCTCGCAAGCAACGCCGCGGCGGTCTGTTCTTGCGAGGACTGCGCGTTCGCGGGTCCGCCCGCACCGGCGGCTATCGCTAATAGGAAAGACGCGGCAAACTTCAGCAATTTGGGTGCTACGCGTCTCCTGCGTCATTCATGCGCACGCGTTCGACGTCGAAGTCTGCGGCTGCCTGCGCCTCATTCCTCACAAACGTCATATTGCAACGTTCCGTTGGACAGAACGCGCGCGCCCGGCGTCGGGCGGTGCGGCTGCGGCGCTCCTGCGTGCATCAGATGCTGCACGTCGACGCCGTGCAGCAGCACGAGCGCGTCGGCGATAAGACGGCGATGGCACCGCCACCAGAGCGTCTCGGAACACATGATCGCGGTAGGTTTCTCCGCCGCTTCTATCAACAGGCCATCGAGGGCCGCGGTGAACTGCGGAGTTTGCATGTAGTCCGCGTAGCCGCGGAACGACGGATGGCGCAGCGCGACGTTGGGGCTGTCGGGCCGAGTTTTTCGGAACCCGCCGAGCTCGGGGCGCCACTCGTAGCTCGCACCGGCAAGGTCGGGTACCCACTGTGCCATACGCTCGGCCCAAACGTGCGGATGCGCGCGGCTCTTCGGAACGCTGCGCACGTCGATGACGGCCGCTATGCGTGCGCCGCGAAGCAGCGCGGCGAGCTCGGTCTCAGCGGCGGTGCCGTGTCCCAGCGTACGTATCGTTAATGCCAAGGATGACACCGTACCCGATGCTCCGTAAGCAGGCGCATGAATGTCTTGTCGCTACGACCGACATTTGGCCGCGGCAATAGCACGGCCTGCCGACGCTCAGCGGCAACAATCAATGCTGACGCGCGCAGTGGTCGCGCATCTGCGATTCCGTCCGCAGCGTCGCGACGTTCGGCAGCTCGCCGTATGCCATGCCGCACGAGCGCGATCGCCCCATCGTGCTCTGCCGGGGGCAAAATAAGAAGAGCCTTGCTTGCCCAGGAGGGTAATGGCAACTTTGGTCGCATTAATCCGGCCCCGGCCAAAACCGGAGTCCCCGTCGAGTCTTCGATCCCATGACCCTGTCGTATAAAAGGAGCATCGAGTGGGAGTCTCGCTAACGGTCCTGTTGACGCGGATTCCGGCCAGTTCGAGGCCAGGATACTCCCATAATTTCCTGACTACAGAAGGAGAATTCTCCCTATGCGTTTTCTAACCGCAGCGCTGTGTACGACGGTAGCTGCAGCCCTTCTCGCCGCGTGCTCGAGCAATGGATCCACGTCGAGCTCGGCGATTCCCGGTGCCGGCAGCGGCATGAGCAACGCATCGCACTGGATGGGAAAGGCTCCCATGGTTCCGATGAACGGACATTGGGTGCCGTTGCTCCACCACGGGAACATCTACGAAGCTATCCCGGTACGGATCCAGAACGGAAAGGTCAAACAGAACCCGCCTCCGGGCCCCACTAAGGGCCTTTACGTTCAACAGTTCTTCACCACGACGAATAGCGTCGAGGGATATCCGAAGAACAACAGCGCGAACGGCCCGCCGGACTGCACGATCGCCTCGGGTACGAACGTCAACGACTTCGGCGTCGACCGCAACGGCGTCATCATCGTTCCGGCGGCGTTCTCGGGCATCCAAATCTATCAGCCTCCGGTGACGGCCGGCGTCTGCGGAAGCTTGGTCGCAACGATCCCTGAGTCGGGCGGTCAGGCGACGAGCGCCGCAGCTCTC
>JAFAHB010000203.1 GCA_019237435.1 Vulcanimicrobiota bacterium | reverse complement strand
GAGCAGCGCAGCTTGGGCGATGCCGGCAGCGGCGGCCCACGCGCCCTCAGAGTAACCGGTGCCGTATGCGTCGCCCTGGATGCCTAAGATTATGTTCGCGTTTCCTGACTCACCATGAAAGCGCCCGGTATTCGGGCCCGGCCATTGCGAGTTCACGCCGAACGACCACGACGCGTCACGGCCTTTTGCGACATCTTGATAGGGATCGTGGGCGTACTTGCCCTTCCACGCTCCGTTGCAGCTGTGGTTGAGCTTTTCGGTAAAGAGATAGCTGGTGCCGGCGCTGTCGCTACGGTAGTAGAAGTCGAGCGTCTGGGGGACGCCGCCGGTGATCGACCCGCCATTGTCGCCTTGGATGGCAGCGTCGTTCCAGCTGCTGATCGTGCCGTTTGCGATCGCGCAATAGGTCCACGTCGAGAACTGCACCGCCGTTTGGCTCGGTGGAATGGTGAAGCTGCTCGCGTTGTACGGAAAGACGATCGGACCGCCGAGCACCGGGATTTCGAACGGCCAGCCCAGGGAGGTGCCGACGTTGTAACGGCCGGTGTAGTACGGGGTCGAATTGCCGCAACATTCGCTCGATGTCAGCGCGATATCGGTGCCGGTGAAGTCGAGCGGGTCCTGCCGTCCGCCGAAACCGGTGAAGGATCCGGTAAGCGTGGCGCAGGGAGATGTAGCCCATGCGGCGCTATAGCCGGCGCTCGCATTGGCGTCGAATTCGGCGCGGCCTTTAGTGCTGCCGGTGAGACAGTAGTACGCGGGGTCGCCGCCATAGGATGCGAGGAGCGATCCGATACCAGGCGTGGGCTGTGTATTTGGCGGAGGGCTCCCCGTCGCCGAGCCGACCGGCTGTTGGCCGAGGTTATAACCTTCACCGGGGAAGGACGCACCACCGGCGTGCAGAGAGCTTGGGCCGGCGTCGTCGAGGCGATGAATGCGATGCCCTGACGAAAGCGGAGCGTTCGGCAACGATGAGACTCCTGAACCTCCGGAGCTCCCATTACATGCGCTGAACGCCACCGCGATACCGGCCGCCAAGGCAAGTGCAGCGAGTGATTTGTTCATTTAGTCTTCCTTATGTAGCGTGTGTTCATTGAGGATGGGCTTATTTTGCCGGACCAGCCTCGGCCGACCCGGAAACTGATGTGACGACGAGCGCAACCGGCGCGTCGAGCTGCGTCGCCGAGCCGGCGATGCGCAGCGACGGCTTGACGTTGCCGTTCGCGCTCGCTGAGAATGCGTCGACGGCGTTGTTGAGATCGTCGACGGCAAAGAGCAACGTTCCGTAAATCTGGATCGTCGGGAAGTACGGCAGCAACGGATTGCTGAACTCGCAGGGACTGCCCGAGCTCGCGACGGTCTCGAGCGTCAAGACGCGCACGGGTGGGACGTTGGTCGTCCCTCCTTGCGCACCGGCTGCATAGACGTTGGTGTGCGCCTGACACGACGTATTGCTGCCGCTGCCCTCCGACGTCCACGTCCCGATGTAAATCTCGCCGCTTTGATCGAGGCTGTTGTTGCTCGTGAAGCCCGGGGTGAGTTGCGTTACCGACGGGTTCCACGGAATCGTGCGTGCCGCCGCGCTGTAAGGGTTGCTGATGTCCGCGGCCGATACCACGTACAAGCCGTACTGGTCGCCGACGATCGAGTAGAGCGCGCCGTTGACGTAGAAGTTGTTGCTCGGATCGATCGCGAGACCGGTCGGCCCAGGATAGTGCAAGCTCGGCGAGCTGAAGTCGAACCCGTACTCGGGTGGAGTCGGCCCGGAGCTTCCGGCCTTGTAGGTCAGCACCGCATCACCCGTATTCGCATCAACCGTCGTCGCGCCGTACGTCACCAGCCGGCCCGACGGATCGATCACTAGGAAGATCGGGAACAGCGCCGACTGCGTCTTGGGATCGGAGTTCAACACGGCGCTCGGTTTCTGGTTGCCGCTGGCACCGGGCGCGAAGATCGCGACCTCGTCGCCGGTATCGGGCTGTCCGTCTCCGGGATTGTAGCCAAGTTGGTTGTCCAGATAGCCGACATACAGATTGCCGCTGGCATCGACGGCGATGCTGCGCGCGTACAACTTCGAATCCAGCGAAAGCGTGCGCTCGGGAGCAGCATTGCCGTTGGCTTTGCCGTCGTACTCGGTCACCGTCGCGCCCTTGCCGTCGTTGGCGCCCAGATTCAAAACGTAGATCGTGCCCACCGGCGGCGGCGGCTGTTTGCCGCGCAGCGTGAAGAGCGCGCTCTTGCCGATCTGGCTCGGACCGTCAACGCTCGCCGCGACGGTCACCGATGTCGCGCGACGGTTGCCGTCGTAGCTCAGCACGATGTTCGACGTGGGCTTGGCGATCGTCAACGTCGAGCCCGACGTGCGGCCCGCTTTCAAGCTAAATGCATGCACGGTGTCGCCCTGGATCGCCAACGCAATCGGCGTGAAGTAGTCGCTGGGGCCCACGATCTGTGCGCCGCTGGGGTCATAAGCGGTCAGCGTGACCTCCGATTGGACCGGATGACCGCGTTTGCCGGAGCGCGGCGAGAGCGAGAGCTGCAGCGAGGCGATGATCCCTTGCAGCGCGAGCGACAGATTGTTGACTTGAACCCCGCCGCCGCCTTGGATCTTCGCCGAAACGCTGCCGACCGAGAGCACCGAACCGGTTGCATTGGTTCCCGCGTAGGTCGTCACGGCAAAGACGTCGTCACCGGGCGACCCGAAAGCCGTGGCCGTGCAGATCGTCTGACCGTTGGCGAGCTTGCAGCCGCGCGCGTGCGCGACCGTGTTGATCGTCGTCGGATTCACGCCGCTCACCGGTTGACCGTTGACTGACGAGAGCTGGATCACGACCGATTCAGTGTTGACCGAAACGTAGTTCGGACGCACCGCGCGATGTTTCGTGCGCGCCGGAATCGTCACGGTTACCGTGACGTTGACAAGTGGCGGAGGCGTCTGATGCGGATCCGGGCTCCCCGGCGAATTCACCACCGATCCACTCGGAAACGTCCCTGCCCCGCCGCACCCTGCCGCGAGCGACGAGACGAGAACAAGCGTCAACGTTAGCGCAAACGCTTCGCGCCGGATTCGCAAACTCATGATTACGCCTGCTGCCGGCCTTCCCAACGCTCGTATCGCATCGCGTTCAAAATCTGCGATGCGACAAGTTCGGCCATAGCGCGCAGCTCCGGAACCGTCGTTGCCTCGAAGCGCGAGCCGCGCGCCGGCGGCCCGACGATCCATAAGCCGGAAACCGGGGAACCTTGCGAGTTGATCGCCGCAAGGCTCGACGTCGCGCGAAGACCCACGCCTCGCGGATCCGCCGAGATCGTCCCGTCCGCAAGCATGCCGCGAAGCAGCCGGTCACGCACCATTGCCGACGTGCGTCCCACGCCGGAGCAATTCACGATCCAATCGGGATGAAGCGCGATCGTCGTCCCGTCACGCCCGGCGATCGTGACCGTGCCTCGCCGCATCCCCGCTAAGCGCCCGGCATAGGCGTTAAGGCGGCCGCCGTTACGATATGCTTGGGCGACCGCATCAACTTGTATTGGTGCGCGATGGCGATGGCGTTCCCAAAGTCCACGCAAGTGGCGTTCGAAGCGTCGCTGCTCGGGTTGCGAAAGCCGCCGCCAAAGCGCCTCGCTCTCCGGCCGGATCGCGTCGACGACGGCGCGCCAATCGAATCCGCGCGCTGCGGCGTCACGGACGTGACGCCGAAAGCTTCGCAGCAGGGCACCGGCACCGGAGGCTTCCAACGCGGGGACGACATCGTACGGCGCGACGTCTGCGTGTACTTCGGGAAAGCGACGGTGGCGCGAAAGGATGTGCACGTGACCGCGATGTCCGCAAGACTTCAGCGCGACAACCACGTCGAGCGCGCTGAGCCCCGACCCGATCACTAGAACTTGGCCGCCTACCGCGCGATAGTCGAAGCGCCAGGGGTCGGCGACGTAGCCCGCGTGAAGCCGCACTTCGAGCGGCAAGAAATCGTCGTTCGGTAACGGATTCCCGGTGGCGAGCACCACCGATCGCGCAAAAAAACAACCGTTGGCCGTCTCAACGATGAATCGATCGCCGATACCGCGCCGAACCGATTCGACTCGCTCGGGAACGCGTTCGTAGCGCGGCCGTGAAAAACAATGCTCGGCAATCTCTGCGACGTAATCGCCGTAAAGCCGGCGAGAAGCGAACTCCATTCGGCCGGCACGCGGGCCGAGCCAACGCACGAAGTGATCGGGGTCGCTGCCGTACAGGCTCATTTGAAAGGCGCGCGTGTTCAGCAACAGCTCGCGGTGGGGGCTGCCGTACGCGGCCCCCCGCCCGAGCGGTTCGGGCTCGAAAAGCGCGACGGAGAATCCCTGCTCGGGCGAGCGCGCCAGATGCGCGGCAACGGCGCATCCGCTAAAGCCGCCGCCGACGATTGCGACGTCGAACTCAGTCATCGCAACGCCCGATGAGCCAGGACTTCGTCGTAGGCCCCATAGGCAACGTCGCACCTTCGCGCCCGCTGGTCATAGACGAAAAAGCGCTGCAAAGGCGCGGAATAAATATGCAACGAGAGCGCCGACCCATCGGCCCGGGCGCTCACGCGATGGAGGGAAAAACGGCCGGACCGAAGATCCACCCCGCCCGGCCCGAGAGTGCTGAATCCGCTCGGCTCCACCCGGGCATAACCGGGAACCGTCCCCCTATCGAGTCGTTTGTAATCGTCGACATCGAGAGCGCCCGAGAGGACGATCATCCAGCAATGCTGATCGCCGTGGTCGTGAATGGGGGAGGCCGAACCGGGCGCCCAGTTTAAGAGAACGACCTCGAAGGCGTCGTCCCGGTAGGCGCAGGTTCGAGTATATGCGCCTACGCGGGACGGAAGCCGCCGGTTCCCCTCCCATGCGCGCGCCCCGGCGGCAAGCAACGCGTGCATCTCCCCAGCGCTCCGGTCGAGCGGTCCACGAGCACGAAGATTCTCGATGAGCTGACTAAGCACGGAGCCCTCATACTTGAATGTTAACTTGGGTTATTAAGTTAGGTCAATCTTTTATTCCCGGCGTCCAGCGAGCCGTCCTCCTGACGCAATACCAAAAGCGGCTGTCCGCCGCTTTTGGAGGGCTTATTCGAGCCGGTCAGGGTCTCCAACGCAGGTCGGGCTGGCGCGCCGCTCGCGTCTCGTCGACCCGCCCAACGACCGTCGTAACGGGCGCCTCGAAAAGCGCCTGCGGATCGCTCTGCGCGCGTTCCACGATAACGCGCAACGCCTCGACGAATGCATCGAGCGTCTCTTTCGATTCCGTTTCCGTCGGCTCGATCATCAGGCACTCTGGCACGAGGAGCGGAAAGTACATCGTCGGCGCCATGTAACCGTAGTCGAGCAGCGCCTTTGCGATGTCGAGCGCGCGGACGCCGTGCTCTCTCTTGAGCCGTTGCGCGGATGCGACGAACTCATGCCGGCACCTTTCGGGATACGGCGTTTCGAGAAACGGCGCGACTTTCACGCGAAGATAGTTTGCGTTGAGAACGGCAAGCTGCGAGACGCGCTTCAAACCGTCCTCGCCATTCGCGTACAGATACGCGAGCGCCCGTACCGCGTGCGCGAAGTTCGACCAAAACGAGCGCATCGGCCCGATCGACTTGGGCCGATCGAAATCCAGCGTAAAGGCGGATCCATCGAACGTAACGACCGGCGTCGGCAAATAGTCGACCAGATGCGCGGCGACGCCGAGCGGCCCGTGGCCGGCACCGCCCCCACCGTGCGGAATGGTGAACGTCTTGTGCGTGTTGAGGTGCATCAAGTCGAAGCCCATATCGCCCGGTCGCGCATATCCCATGATCGCGTTGGCGTTGGCGCCGTCGTAGTACATGAGCCCGCCCGAGCGGTGCACCTCGGCGGCGATCGCGGCGATCTCGTCTTCGAACAGGCCGAGCGTGTTGGGATTGGTCATCATGCAGACCGCGGTGTCCTCGCCGAGCACCCTGCGAATCTCGTCGAGGCTCACGCGTCCGCGGTCGTTGCTCGGAAGCGAGATGACTTTGAAGCCGCACATTGCTGCGGAAGCGGGATTGGTACCGTGCGCGGTATCGGGAACGACCACCTTGTCGCGCCGCGTCTGGCCGCGTTCTCTGAAGTATTTTTTTGCGATCAAAAGCGCCCCCAGCTCCGCGTGGGCGCCGGCGGAGGGATTGAGCGAAAAGGCCGCCATCCCGAAGAGCGAGCTCAAGGAGCGTTCAAGCTCGTACATGATCTGCAGCGCGCCCGCAGCGAGCTCGTCGGGCGTGTACGGATGAAGGTCGGCGAACTCGCGGAGCGACGCGATGGCATCGTTTACGCGGGGGTTGTACTTCATCGTGCAGGAGCCCAGCGGATAGAAGCCCAGATCGATGCCGAACGTACGCTGGGATAGCCGCGTGTAATGTCTCACGACGTCCAGCTCGCTATTTTCCGGCAACGGCAGCTCGTCGCGCAATAGATTTTTCGGCAAGAACGTTTCGAGCGGTTTGCCTTCCCCAAGGTAACGGTTGGCGCGCCCGGCTTGGCCGAGCTCGAAAATCAACTCAGGTTGCAACGGGGACACGCAAAACCTCCTGGAGCGCGCTTGCAAGCGCGTCGATGTCACCCGTCGTCGTAAGCTCGGTCGCCGTCATGAGAACGCACGTGCTCAGTTCGGGATAGAATCGGCCGAGATCGATGCCGCCTAAGATCCCGTGATCGCGCAGCGCCGACAGCACCTCGCTCGCGGGCCGTCCGACGTCGGCCACGAACTCGTTGAAGAACGGCGCCGCATACTTGAGCCGTACGCCCGAAACGCTAGCCACGGCGCTGGCGAGCTCGCGCGAGCGCGCCAAGTTCAGTGCAGCCGCGGTGCGCAACCCACTCTCTCCCATCAACGCCAGATAGATCGTTGCGATGAGCGCGCAATGCGCCTGATTGGTGCAAATGTTCGATGTCGCGCGCTCGCGGCGAATATGCTGTTCGCGCGCCTGGAGGGTCAACACGTACGCCGTTCGCCCGGCGTTATCCACGGTCTTTCCCACCAGTCGCCCCGGAATGCGGCGCATGTGTTCCTGCGTGGACGCAATGAAGCCGGCGTAGGGGCCGCCGTACGCGATCGGAACGCCGAAGCTTTGCGCCTCGCCCGCGACTATTTGCGCTCCCCATGACGCCGGCGTGGCCAGCGTAGCCAGCGCTAGTGCTTCGGCGACGACCGCGATCGGAACCGTACCGCTCGATTTGGTCGCAGCCAAGGTGTCCGCGGCGGGGGTTTCGATGTTGCCGAAAAAGTTCGGCGATTGTACCGCGATCGCGGCGTACTCGCCGCTTTTCAACGCCGCCGCTGCCGCGTCGTAATCGGTAGTTCCTTCGACTGTAAACGGAATCTCGTCGACGACGACGTCTAGGCC
>JAFAHB010000196.1 GCA_019237435.1 Vulcanimicrobiota bacterium | reverse complement strand
GGATCAGCTGCAAGACGTGCGCGTCCGCGCGAATGATGGAACGTTGGTGCCGCTCGCCGATATCGCGAACTTGCAGTGGACCAAGGCGCCGCTTCAGATCAAGCGGCTCAACCGACAGCGCGTGGTCGACGTTTACGGCGATACCCTTCCCGGCTATTCGTTGGGCGCGGTAACGGGACCGCTCGAAAAGCAGCTTCACACGCCGGGATTCCTTCCGGAAGGCGTGCAGCTCACGGCGCAGGGCGATACGCAATATATGAACGAGACGATGGCAAACATGGGCATCGCGCTCCTGACGTCGTTCATGCTCGTCTACATGCTGATGGTGATCCTGTATAGCTCGTTCCTCGAACCGCTGATCGTCATGCTCTGCGTTCCGCTCGCCATCATCGGCGCACTCGTGGCGCTCGCGTTCATGCATCTCGTCGAACCCAACGGCGGCCAGTCGCTCAATATCATCTCGATGATCGGCATCATCATGCTCTTCGGATTGGTGGCGAAGAACGGAATCTTGCTGGTCGATTACTCGAACACGCTTTGCCGGCGCGGCATGCGCGTACACGACGCCGTATTGCAGGCATCGGCAACGCGATTCCGGCCGATCTTGATGACCACGTGCGCGATGATCTTCGGCATGCTGCCGCTGTCGCTAGGCTTTGCCGAGGGCGGCGAATGGCGGCAGGCGATGGGCACGGTCATCATCGGCGGGTTGTTTAGCTCGCTCATCCTGACGCTCTTTCTCGTGCCGATGGTGTACGAGACGTGGATGAGTTTCTTCGAGCGTCACGCCGATCAGCGTGCGGTTGCTGCGGAGATGTCGCCGCGAGCCGAACTCGGCGTGGTTTGAGATCGATTAAGCATCGCTTTAGCCTTGTTTGGCAGCGAGCAAGCGCGGGTAATGACCCCGCATGAAGAGGCTGCTTTGGATTTTTCTTTTGTTGGGGGCGGTAGGCGCCCCGCAGATTGCCGGCGCTCAATCGGTGACGGTGATCGTCAACGGTCAGCCAGTGAGCTTCACTCAGCCGCCGATCGTGCGGGCCGGACGTGTCTTCGTGCCGTTGCGTGGCGTGTTCGAGCGTCTGGGCGCGAGCGTCGTCTACGCTAGCGGCCAGATCAACGCGACAGGCCGCGGCCGAAACATCTCGCTGACCATCAACTCGACGCAGGCTACGGTCAACGGGCAACCCGAGACCATCGACGTCGCACCATTTCTGGTCGCCGACACGACGTATGTCCCGCTTCGTTTCATATCGCAGGCACTGGGTGCTTCGGTGAACTGGAACGACTCGACGAGCACCGTAACCATCAACGCCGGCGGCGGTGGATCATATCCGCCGCGCCCGCCGCAACCGCCTCCGCCCGGATACGTGGTGCACTTAGTCAGCGTTTCGCCGACGGGAACGATTTATAGCGCCCATCCGACGATCAGCTTCCAGTTCGATCATCGCGTGCGCCTCGAGGCGCTTCGCATACGGGTCGACGGCAACGACGTCACGGCGAACGTAAGCCAGAGCGGCAGAGGTTTCTATTTGAATCTGCCGTGGGCAATCCAGGCTGGCCCGCATCACGTCCGCGCTACCGGCACAACGATCGACGGCGTTTCGTTCGACTTATCGTGGGACTTCGTCCGAGGATGAGGCGGCGAACGTCCCGCTGAATCGCCGCGCGCTCGTAACGGGAGCGGCTGCCGGCCTAGCTGCCGGCATCGCTCCCGCATTTGCGCGCGGTGACTTCGGCCATATTGCAATCAGCTATCGGAAGACGCCACCCGACGCGACCTGCGCGGCGATTGAAGCCGCGGGCGCTCGGTCCGCATCGGTTCGGATAGATTTTCTCGATCCCGCCGAGGTCGTGATAGCGGCGCTCGACGAGGCGGTCCGAACGCATGGGCCGTTCGATACGCTCGTGCATGGCGTCGGGCCGATCGTCGTCAAGCGTTTTGCGCGCGCGAGCCTCGAGGATTATCGCGAAGTAATCGACGGCAACCTTCGCAGCGCGGTGCTCGCGGCGCGCGCGACGCTCCCGGCAATGCGCGAATCGGGCTTTGGACGGATCGTGTTCTTTGGGATGGTCGGCTCGAGCGAAACACGTCCGTTTCGAGGCTTTACGCTCTATCAAGCCGCAAAGAGCGGGCTCGTCGCATTCGCGCGGTGTTTGGCGATCGAAGAAGCCGGCAACGGGATCACCGTCAACGTCGTTTCTCCCGGCGCTATTCGAGACAAATCGATCGACCGTACGGGGGCCCGCGCGCGCGAGGCGCGTAACCCGCGCGGCCGCGCGGGCAGCTACGAAGACGTCGCGGATGCCGTGCGCTTTCTGGTCGCAGCGGAGCGCGATTTTGTGACGGGCAGCGTGATCGAAGTGACGGGAGGCCTGCAAACCGCACAGGACTGACGTAAGCGCGGGCCGTAAGGCGCGGAGAACCATGCGCGATGATTCGAACGAACATCTTCCGTTTGCGCTGCCCGGCGCGCGTCCTCACTACGGTCCGGACCGCATTGTCACCGTTAACGAAATCACCCTCGAGCTAACCCCGGACTTCGAAACGGAATCGCTGCAGGGCGTTTGCACGATGACGGTACGCGCCCTCGATGAGCCGGTGAAGCGCTTGTCCCTCGATGCCGTCGATCTCCGAGTTTCGCGCGTGGAGCGCGTGGAATCGTCGCAGGCGCGCGAGCTGAGCTTCACGCGGCGCGACGAAAAGCTCGACGTCGAGTTCGAGCCTCCGATTGCCGCGGGCAAAGAGGCAAAGTTTTCCGTTCACTACCGAGTTTCCAAGCCGCGGCATGGGTTGTTTTTCGTCAAGCCGACGGCTGCGCATCCGGAGAAAGTCGCTCACGCTTGGACGCAGAGCCAGGACGAATACGCGCGCTATTGGTTTCCGTGCCTCGACTACCCGCACGAAAAGCAGCGCACCTTAACGACGATCTTCGTTCCAAAGGGAACGTTCGCGCTCGCTAACGGGGAGCTTGTCGAGCGCCGCGACTCAAATGGCACCACGATCTTTCGTTACCGGCAAGAGGTGCCGCACAGCACGTATCTCATGACCTTGGTTGCGGGGCCTTTCGTCGAGGTCAGTCAAGGCAAGGCGGGGCGAAAGGGAACGCCGGTCTTCTATTACGTGCTCCCCGGCCGTGAAGCCGACGGCGAGCGGTCCTTCGGCAACACGCCAAAGATGATCGAGTGTTTTGAAGACCGCCTTGGAACTCCGTATCCCTACGCGCGCTACTCGCAAATCGCGGTGTCCGATTTCATATTCGGCGGCATGGAGAATACGGCTGCGACCACCCAAACGGACCGCACCCTCCACGACGAAGCGGCGCACCTCGATTTTTCGAGCGATCCCTTGGTCTCGCACGAGCTCGCCCATCAATGGTTCGGCGACCTCTTAACGTGCCGCGATTGGTCCCACGCGTGGCTCAACGAAGGATTCGCCACCTTCATGGAGGCGATCTGGCGTGAAACGGATCTCGGCTACGACGAATATCTCTACGACATCTTCGACGGCTTTTCGGCCTATGTGAAAGAAGACAAGGAACGCTACAGCCGTCCCATCGTCTGCAATACGTATCTCGCGCCGATCGAGATTTTCGATCGCCACCTTTATCAAAAGGGAGCGGCGGTCTTACACATGTTGCGCGGCGAGCTCGGTGACTCGCGGTTTTGGCGCTCCATCGCACGATACGTACGCGATAATGCCCAGCGGTCGGTCGAGACGATCGATCTGATACGCGCCATCGAAACCGAGACGGGCCGTAATCTGCGCGGCTTTTTCGACCAGTGGGTCTTTCGCGAAGGGCATCCCAAGCTGGAAGTGCGCCTCGCGTGGGACGCTGATCGGGCGATCGCAACCGTAACGATCGATCAGAAGCAGTGCATCGACGCCGAGCATCCGGCGTATGAGTTCGACGTGGAAGTTTCGCTCGGCCGCGCCTTCGCCGAACGCCAAGAGCGGCAGTTTCGCGCGCGCGTCAAACGCGCGCACGAAACAATTGCCGTTCCCCTCGACTTCGCGCCGGACTTGCTGCGCTTCGATCCGGGCGCGTTTCTGCCCGCGGACGTCACGTACGCGCTCGGCGCCACGTTTGCC
>JAFAHB010000097.1 GCA_019237435.1 Vulcanimicrobiota bacterium | reverse complement strand
CGATCTCGCGCTCGAGGTTGCGAACGCCGGCCTCACGCGTGTAGTCGTTGATGATCGCGCGAATCGCTTGATCGCTGATTTGCGCCTGAGATTCGCGCAAGCCGTTGTTTTCGCGCTGCTTCTTGAGCAGATAGCGCTTGGCGATCTGCAGCTTTTCGAGCTCGGTGTAGCCCGCAAGCGTGATGATCTCCATGCGATCGCGCAGCGGCGGCGAGATCGTATCGAGCGTGTTCGCCGTGCAAATGAACAGCACTTGCGACAGATCGAAGGGCAGGTCGAGATAGTGGTCGCGAAAATGGACGTTTTGTTCCGGATCGAGGACTTCGAGCAGCGCCGACTGCGGATCGCCGCGGAAGTCCGAGCCTACTTTATCGATCTCGTCGATCATCATGACGGGATTGCGCGTACCCGCATCGCGAATCGCGCGCACGATGGTGCCGGGCATGGCTCCGATGTAGGTGCGGCGGTGGCCGCGGATCTCGGCTTCGTCGTGAACCCCTCCGACCGACAAGCGCACGAATTTTCGACCCATCGCGCGCGCGATCGATTGTCCGAGAGACGTCTTTCCGACACCCGGCGGTCCGACGAAACACAGAATCGGTCCCGTGAGCCGCTTCTTGAGCTTTCCGACCGCGAGATACTCGACGATGCGATCTTTGATTTTCTCGAGGTCGTAGTGATCCTCGTCGAGGATTGTGCGCGCCGCTTTGATATCGATATGATCGGCGGTTTCCGCATTCCAAGGCAGCGTGACGAGCCAGTCAAGATACGTTCTGATGACACCGTACTCGGGGCTCGCTTGAGGCACGCGGGAAAGGCGTTCGAGCTCGCGATCGGCGGCCTTCTTCACTTCGTCGGGCATCGCGGCTGCGTCGATCTTGGACCGAAGCTCGTTTGTTTCCGCCTGTTGCGGATCCACCTCGCCGAGCTCCTCCTGAATCGCCCGCAACTGCTGGCGCAAGTAAAACTCGCGCTGATTCTTTTCCATCTCACGCTGAATGTCGCTCTGAATCTTGTGCCCGAGCTCGACGACTTCCAGCTCTTTGGTGAGCAGGAGCGTGAGCTTGCGCATCCGCTTGGCCGTATCGCGTTCTTCCAGCAGCGCTTGGCGATCCGCGGTCTCCAAACGCATCGTCGAGGCGACGAAATACGTCAGAACCACCGGATCGGTGATGTTCGCGACCTCCATCTCCATCTCACGCGGCGCTTGCGGCAGATAGGAGAGCAGCTTTTGAAATAGCCCGGCGAGATTGCGCTGCATTGCGACGAGCTCTTCGTTCTCGACGGTCTTGTCGGGCAACTCGGCATACTCGGCGACCAGGTAGGGCGACACTTGAGTGAACTGCTCGATCTTGAAAACTTGCTGACCGGCAACGATGCAACGCAGCGTCCCATCGGGGACCTTCAGCATCTTTTGAATGACGCCGATGGTCCCGATTCGCTGCACGTCGTCGGGCCCCGGGTCCTCGATCTCGCGATCTTTCAGAACCACCAATCCGATCGGCTTACCCTCGCGAAGCGCCTCTTCCACGAGCTGAATGCCGGGTTTCTTTACAACGGCGAGCGGAATGACCGTGTGAGGGAAGAGCACGGCTTCCTGCAACGGCAGAACGCCGATCAGGTTGGCGGGCACGATGGTGCTTTCAGGTTTCTCGGGCATCGTTCTTAAGAGTGAGTCCTCTTGATCATGACGTGAAGCTGGGTTCGTGCCGTCGGCGTGTACGCCGTCGCCGCAATCGGCGCGACGATCACGAGCAATCCGTCTTCGTAGCTTGCCGCAACGCCCTCGTATTCGATCCCGACCGGCAAGGCGATCCGCTTGACGAAATCCCCTAAAACGATCTCTTTTTGGACGAAAGAGCCGCGGCGCAGCCACACGGACTTAGGGCGACGCCCGCTTGCGATCAGGCTACGCTCATCGAAGCCGATGCGGAGCGTCTCCGGGTCCACGCCTGCAACCTCGATGACGGCGACGAGACGCCGGTTCTCTTCGTCGATGAAGATGTCGGCGTTGGGTGAAAACGTCCCGAGCCGAGCCCGAAGTACGAACTCCACCAGCCTCTAAACCCCATCATTCGGCAGCCGGATGCGACGGCTGCGAACCGCTGCGCCTACATCACGGGGTCGGGGAGCGAGCGTCCGGGCGGCCAAACGATGCAGGGTGCGATTTGAATTCGCAGCGCCGAGAGGGCGTCGGCCGGAATTCGCACCTGGAAAAACTGCTGATACTTCGTGGGATAGCCGTAGCGCGTCTGCGGCGGGAATTGGGTGACGTTCTTGGTAGAGATGTGCGTCGCTGCCAAGACCTGATTGATGGCGGCCGCACCGGCAGGGGACGTATAGTCCGCCGTTCGCTCGCCTAGCCAGGTCGTGCCGTCTTGCGTTGTATAGAGAAATCCGATGACCGCTCCGGGCATCATCGTTGCCGTCGATTGCACCTGGTCGATTCGGACGATCTGCATCCCACGCGAGAGAGGTCCTACGAGCACCCTCGGCACTGCCCGCGGTGAATCGAGACACGGGCCGTCCTCAAGCGGCTGCTGCATCCCAGCCGCGGCCGCCGGCGGAGGAGCCCCCGGCGGCGCTTGCGCCAGCGCATTGAACAAACCGGTAACAACGAGCGTCGCTAATGCAAACATAGGCTCTTCCTTCGCATCGCGAGGCTGCTCATCATTTGAAATCTGCATTAGCATTCGGCATCGCGCGTAAGCTGCGGATTCCGTTCTTGCGGCGCAGCGGCGAGTTCGCCTCAATCGTCGAAGAGCTTGCGCCGAGGATGTTCGATGCCTAAGCTTCTGCGCCGCCTCGGCACGCGCGATGCCGCACTCATCGTCATGGGCGGCATCATTGGTTCCGGTATCTTCATGAACCCCTCCGTCGTGGCGCGTCACGTCCATAGTGCGGCGCTGGTCATGCTGGTCTGGGCGGCGGGCGGATTGGTCATTTTGATGGGCGGTGGAATCTTTGCCGAGCTCGCGGCTCGGCGGCCGCACGACGGCGGTGTCTATGCCTACATGCGCGACGCCTTTCATCCCTCGCTCGCCTTCATGTACGGCTGGACGCTGCTGCTCGTGTCGCAGAGCGGCGGCGCGGCCGCAGCGGCGGTCACGTTTGCACGATATTTCATGCCCCTCACCGGATGGCAACTTTCGAGCGGACTCGTTGCGGCCGCGGCCATCGCGTGTTTCACGGCGATCAACGCGTTGGGAGTCCGGAGCGGCGCCACGACACAGAACGTCTTCATGATCCTCAAAATTCTGGCGATCGGCGGTTTTATCGCCGTCGGTCTCGTTGCGCCGCACGCGGCGCCACTTTCGCATCCAACGACGCCCGATGGAAGCGGAATTGCGGCAGCCATCGGACTCGCGCTCGTACCGGTGCTCTTCGCCTATAGCGGGTGGCAGACGTCGAGCTTCCTGACGGCCGAGCTCAAAGAGCCGCACGTGACCCTGCCGCGCGGCATGATCGCAGGCGTGGTCGCGGTCATCGTTCTCTATCTGGCCGTTAACGCGGTCTCGCTTCGCACGCTGGGCGTAGAGGGTCTGGCGGCAACGAGCACGCCCGCATCAGACATCGCGCGGCTCGCCTTCGGACCGATCGGACTGCGCATCATGGCTACCGTCATCGCGTTATCGACGCTGGGATTCCTGAGCAATCAAATATTGACGTCGCCGCGAGTCTACTTTCAAATGGCCGCCGACGGCACGTTCTTCAAGCAGTTCGCCGCCGTCAGCTCGCGAACGCACGCACCGGTCGTCGCGATCGTGGCCCAAGGTCTCGTCGCACTGATCATCGCGTTTCTGCCGTACGAAAAGATTCTGAACTACGTGACGTGCATCGATTACATTTTCTTTGGGTTTGCCGCAATCGCACTGATCGTCTTTCGCAACCGCGACGCGCGCGATCCGGCCGCCCCAACGCCGATCTTTCGAACGCCGGGGCATCCGGTCACGACCCTGGTCTTTCTTGCCGTAGCCTGGGGTGTCGTCGGCGACGTCATGTTCACGTCACCCGAAACGATCGTCGGAATCGGGATCCTGCTTTCGGGATTGCCGGTCTATTGGTTCTTTACGCGTCGCGCATCAGGTCGGCCGGGGCAGCTCGAGGTCGCCGAGGAGCTGCGGCAGTAATTCCGCGGCGGTGCTCCGCAGCACGCAGTCCACGCGGCCGCTGATCGCGGTTGGTTCGGGATTGACTTCCGCGACGAACGCGCGCTCGTTGTAGTGCGTCGCGAGCGCCGCCGCGGGGTAGACGATGGCGCTGGTTCCGGCGACGAGGATGACGTCGGCGCGAGCGGCCGCGGCTTCGGCCTCGCGCCAAACCGCCGGCGGAAGCGGCTCGCCGAACCAGACGATGTCGGGGCGAAACCGGCCGCCGCAGAAATGCTCGATTTGATCGAGCGGTAACCCGTCCGCGTCGAAACGCCGTCGTGCGTCGCAGCCGGTGCAGCGCGCTTCGCGCAAGTTGCCGTGCAGCTCGAGCACGCGCTTCGATCCGGCGCGCAGGTGCAGCGAGTCGACGTTCTGCGTGGCGAGCGTGAAGTCTCCGATCGCTTCTTCGAGCCGAGCGAGCGCGTAATGGCCGGCATTCGGCTGAGCCCGGACATGTGCGGCCTTGCGCTCGTTGTACCAAGTCCAGACGAGCTCCGGATCGCGGGCGAACCCTAGAGGCGAAGCGAGCTCCTCGACGCGATGGGTACGCCAGAGGCCGCCGACGCCGCGAAATGTCGGCAGCCCGCTCTCCGCCGATATTCCGGAGCCCGTCAAGACGAAGACGGAGTTGGCGCTGCGTAGGGCCGTGCGAAGCGCGTCGAGCGTTACGTCTCCATCAGCTTCTGCCAATCGTCGCGGGTAATTCGCAGCGTCTCTTCGTCGAGCTGCGCCAACGGCGTTTTGCTCAGATGTTCGCGTTCGCATAGATCTTGCTGGCGTGTATCGACGTAGAGCAGTCCGGTAACGAACTCGCCGCGCGCGCGAGAATCGTGGATGATCCGAAGCGCGCCGATTGCGTCGCTCGGATCGTAGTCGACGTCGAGCTTACGTAAGAGCACGTGAGAACCGTCTTCGAGCTCGACGTCGCGCACGGTGCCGGGCTCGTAATCGACCGTTATCTCGCGCCCACCGGCAATGTAGTCTGCAGTGTGCAGAACGATGTCGTGTTCCTTGACGTAGGCGTAGCTTTTCGTCGAGCCTTCGTGATCGTTGAATGTGACGCACGGACTGATTACGTCGAGAATCGCCGTGCCGCGATGCGAGAATGCGGCTTGCAGCAGCGGTACGAGCTGTTTGCCGTCGCCGGAAAACGAGCGCGCGACGAACGTCGCGCCAAGCTCGATCGCTAGGCCGCAGGCGTCGATCGTGGCATACTCGTTGACCTTGCCGCCCTTTTGCGTGGAACCGACGTCGGCGGTCGCCGAAAACTGCCCCTTCGTCAAACCGTAACAGCCGTTGTTCTCGATGATATAGGTGCAATCGAGATTGCGCCGGATCATGTGGCAGTACTGGCCCAGCCCGATGCTCGCCGTGTCGCCGTCTCCGCTGATACCGAGCACGAGCAACTCGCGATTGGCGAGTTTCGCACCCGTTGCCGCCGACGGCATACGGCCGTGCAGGCCGTTAAAACCGTGAGCCTGTTCGACGAAATACGCCGGCGTCTTTGAAGAGCAGCCGATGCCGCTCATCTTCGCGAGCTTGTGCGGTTCGACGCCGTACTCGAAAAGGGCCTTGATGAGGTGATTGGTAATCGAATTGTGGCCGCAACCCGCGCAGAGCGTTGTCGGCAGCCCTTTGTACACTTCGCGCGCGAGGCCGACGATGTTCAAATTAGCGGTCATTCGGCAATCACCGCGGGCGGCCGCTCTTCCTCGAGCAGCGGATCGATGATGGCGCGCGCGTCGATCGGAACGCCGTTGTAATGCCGGATCGACTCGAGGCGGCCGATCAAGTGCGTCGGAAGCTCCGTGCGGAGAATGCCGTACAGCTGTCCGTCGCGATTCTGCTCGACGACGTAAACGCGGTCGTGACGCTGCACGAACGTGGCGACCTCAGGCGAAAGCGGCAGCGCGCGAACGCGCATGTAGTTGAGCTCGATGCCGGCCTGTGCGAGGAAATCGCGCGCTTCCACGATGGCGTGGTGCGTGGAGCCGTACGCTAGAACCGCCACTTTACGTCCTCGCTTCTCATCGACGACGGGTGCCGGAACGACCGTTCGCGCCGTATCGTGCTTGCGGACGAGCCGGTCGAGACCGCGCTGCCAGACATCGGGCATCTCGGAGTAGCGCGCCTCTTCGTCGTGGCCGGTACCTCGCGTGAAGAATCCGGCGGCGGGGTGTTTCGTCCCCGGCAGCGTGCGATACGGAATGCCGTCTTTATC
>JAFAHB010000089.1 GCA_019237435.1 Vulcanimicrobiota bacterium | reverse complement strand
GTAGCGGGAATCGGCTCGGCCGCGCCGATCGAGGCTCCCGGCCCCATGATGATTTGGCGCGCGGTGAGCGTAATTAGCGCGGCAGCCGAGTAGGCGCGCTCACTAACGTATGCGTCAACCGGTTCTTGCGAAGAGAAGAGCGCGTCGCGAATTCGAAAGGCCGCGTCCACGAGACCGCCCGGACTATTGACCTCCAACACGATCGCCCGCGCGTGTTCCTGATTGGCCAGCTCCACCGACCGCTCCACCAGATGCGCCATGCCGTCATCGACGGTTCCCGCGATCGGGACGATTACGACCGGGCGTCCGAGCGGCTGCGACGCAAGCATGCCTGCCGTGCCGAACAGCAGCATGCCGGACCATAGCCACACTGCAAATCGCCTCACGCCGCTTGCTACCCCAGCGACCGCCGGAAGTTACGCTTCGATCCCTCGACTTCGCTCGCGGCGCTCAGGATGAGAGCAAGTCGGTCACGATTTGGCGCACGAGATTTCCGTCTGCGACGCCGCGCAGCTGCGGCATGACCACCTTCATCACGGCGCCGGCATTTCGCGAGCCCGCAGGAAGCTCCGCCAACACGCTTTGCACGATTTCGCGAATCTCGGCGGCAGAGCGTTGCGCCGGCAGGTAACCAAGCAGAATTTCACGCTCGGCGCGTTCCTTGTCCGCGAGATCGGCGCGCCCGGCTTTCTCGAATTCCGTCAGCGAATCGCCGCGCTGTTTGACCAAGCGCCGCACGACGTCTAGCTCGTCGGCGTCGGAGAGCTCCTGACCGCCCTCGGTTCGCTTGTAAATGAAGCCGGAAAGCGCGGAGCGTAGCGTGTCGAGCCGAAGTTGGTCACGCGCGCGCATCGCCTCTTTCAAATCAGAGGCGATGCGATCTTTGAGAGCTCCCACGGTCTTAGGTGCGGCGCTTGCGAGCCGCGGCCGATTTCTTCTTTCGGCGCACGCTCGGCTTTTCGTAGTGCTCGTGCTTGCGCGCTTCGGCGAGAATCCCCGCCTTCTGGGTGGCCTTCTTAAAGCGACGCAAAGCGCTTTCAATCGTTTCGCCCGGCGCGATGCGAACTTCTATTTTTGACCCCCCTTTCGGCATATTCGCGATGTCACGCGAACACGAAAATTAGGCCCGTAGGGGCCTGTGCAAAGACTAACATAGCCGGAAGTCAACGTCAAATCCGTAGTGGTTTCCGTCACGTGTCATCCTGAGCCCTTCGACTCCGCTCAGGACAAGCTCCGCGCCGCAGGCGCAGTCGAAGGGCGAAGCATTAGCCCGGCGGCCAGGTCATGCGGCGACCGGCCAGCACGTGAATATGCACGTGTCCGACTGTTTGGCCCCCTTCGTCACCGGTGTTCACGACCAGGCGATAGCCGCCGCTCCCGCGCTGCTCTCCCAACGTCGACGCGACCTCAATCAACCTATGGACTAGAGCGCTCTCTTGGCCGGCGGACACAACGCCGAACAGCGTATCGTAATGTTCGACCGGCATGACGAGCAAGTGCACCGGCGCTTGGGGATTCACGTCTTCGATCGCAATGACGTCGCCGCTGCGATGAACGATCTTCGCAGGTATCTCGCCCTTTGCGATCTTGCAAAAAAGGCAATCGTCCATCATGCGTGGGTGCGGATGGTGAACGTCCACGACTTCGTCGTCGTATTACCAGCCTGATCGGCGACGCGGACCGTGACGTGCACCAGACCGTCGGGGTAGCTATAGGACGGCAAATACTGAATGAACTGCGAGGTGCGCACGCATTCGGACGTAACGTCGCGGCCGTCGATCCAGAGCAACGCGCTTGCCGGATTCACCGGGACCGCGTCCGATGCAAAGCTTGCATAAACGGCCGGGCGATTAGTATTGATCGTCGAACCTTCGCCAGGCGCAAAGTCCGCGATACCGGGAGCTACGCTCGACGCGGAAACGATCTGCGGCGCCGGCTCCTGGGCGACGGCATTGCCAAGCGTGAGGCGCCCAATGAGCGCCACGTCGCTAAAATTCGCGCCGCGCGGAATCGTGTAGTCGCCAACGTATACGCCCGGCGATCGCTGCTGCATCGCTTGGTCCACGACGTCGGAGCCGATATCGAAGCTCGCCGACGCCCCGGACGTGCCGCGCAGCGTCACGTGGATCGTATCGCCGGCTCGCAACGGGTGCGTTGCGTCACTCTCCACGTCGCTGATTTGCACGGTGCCGGGCCCCGACGCCGCGGCAACGCCGCGGCTTGCGAGAATTTCTCGCACCTCGCTCGTCTCAACGTTGTAGCGCACGGTCACCTGATCGTTCGGCCGCAGCTCATCCAGCGACGCCGCCCCGCCGTTGAGCGAGATCTCGGTCGTGGGCGCAGGCGCGATCACTTGCCCGTCCTCGAGCACGAAAAGGCTACCCGCAATTGCGACAATGTGACCGTTGCGCGACCCGTACTCGTCGACGACTCTGGTCACGCGGCCGTCTTTGCGCATCTCGACGCGCGCAAAGTCTCCCGGTCGGACGTCGCTAAGCTCGCCGGGTGACGTTACGTTGACGTTGACGTCTTGTACGTCGATCGTTGCGTTCGGCGCAACCGGAACGGTCTTGACGATCCCGTTGGCCGCGAGCGTAAGCGTTGGAGGGTCGGAGAGCACGTCGACCGCGGCAACGGTCCCGAAGCGCTCGAAGCCTTGACCGGTCGCGATCAAGCCGCTTGAGGATGTGCCCACGATTTGAGCGATGATGGTTACCGTGTTGCTTCGCCGGTCGAAGCGAGCTTGTGCGCCAAGCACGTCGGTGAAAAACCGCAATGGAACGTAGAGCACGTCGTGAAGATCGAGCGGCGGCGCTTCGAGGGAGATCCGTTGGCGATCGATTTGAGCGACGGCACTTCCAATCGTCAACGTTACGGTCTTGGAACCAATCTGCGTCGTAATCCGCTTACCGGCGCGCTCGAAAGGAAGCCCGAGCGCCTCGATCGTGCGCCGCACGGGAACGAACAGCAGGTTTCGCTCGAACCGCGGCGGTGGATCGAGCGGCAGCGTCTCGCCGTTGATAACGATCGCAATTGAGTGCGACGCGGCCGGGGCATGCGGCGTAGCGGCCGTGACAATCAAACTCGCGGTTATGGCGACGATCGCTCTCAACGCTCCTCCAACACCTCCCGATAGACGTCCGCCGTCGCACTCGCGCAGCGTTCCCACGTTAGCCGAGCGGCGACGTCCCCTCCATGCTTAATTGCCGATGCGCGAAGCCCCTCGTTGCCGAGCAACTCCTCGATTCGCGCGCGCAAAGCGAGCGCATCATGCGCGGGAAACGCCAATGCAGCTTGCGCAAGCGCCGTAGGCACCGCGTCCCGGCAGGCGACGACCGGGCAACCCGCTGCCATCGCCTCGAGCATCGGCAGGCCGAAGCCCTCCCGCAGCGCGGGTTGCACGAGTGCGCGCGCACCGGCATAGTACCGCGCCAGCCGTTCCGTAGGGACGTCGCCGAGCGCGACGATCGCACGCGTTTCGCTCGCGCGGCGCTGGAGCTCGCCGCCGAAGTCGTCGCGCCCCGTCAAATAAAGATCGACGCCCCAATGCTCAGGTAAGCCTGACCAGGCTTCAAAGAGCGTACGAAGGTCCTTATGCTCGCGATGATTGCCGACGTAGAGCAGATAAGGCCGCCGGCCGACGAACGGCTCGGCCGAGCCAAAGCGCTCGTCGACGCCGAGTGGAATTACTCGCACCTTCGAGCGATCGACACCCAGCAGCGTCTCCAGGTCGTCAACGGTCCGGTCGTCGTCGGTAATCACCCGGGCTGCGCGGGAGCACGCGTGGCGTACGACCGTCGCGTAATAGGGTCGTACCTTCGCCTTGAAATACTGAGGAAATCTCAGGTGGATCAAGTCGTGGATCGTTATCACGAACCGGCGCGGCAAAAGCAGAGGAACGTACTGCGAAAGAAAGTGCACTACATCGACCTTGGCCCGACGCATCGCCAGCGGGAGCCGAACCTGTTCGCCCCAATCGAAGTTTCCGCCCAGCGCGAATGCAACGTATCGATACTGCGGAGCGGCATGCGGCAGACGCTCGACCAGCTCGCGCACGTACGTTTGCATTCCGGCGGAGAGCTGGCGGGTCACGCGCGCATCCAGGCCGATGCGAGCCGGCGTCATCCCTGCCGAAGGAGTGCTTTGCGTGCCGCAACCTCCGGATAGGTGGCCGATCGATAGGCTACATACCAGCCTCGCGGTCCGTCGAGCGCCGCGCCGCGTGCGACGAGCGACCACGCTAGGCGCGGCACAACCGCTGCCAGCGCGATCAGCCAGCCGAAAAAGGAAGGTTTCATGCGCTCGGCCTCGAGCGTAGTATACCGCTCGTGCTTTGCGCGATACGAGGCGACGTCAGGATAAGAGTAATGCAGCAGCGTGCCCCGCAGCTCGCGCACGTCTCCGTCACAGCTCCAGGTTGCGTGCACCGCAGCAGTCGACGCCGCAGCCGGATGCGCTTCGAGCTTCGCGCGACCGGTCCGAAAGAGCCGGATCAGCGGCTCGTTGCTCCAGATACGCATCGGTTTCCCCGAAAAATACGTCGTCCGTCGCACGCGGTAGGCGTCCGCCCCATCGGCCGGCGCCGCCAGAATCGCATCGCGCAGCCGATCGTCGAGCGCTTCATCGGCATCGATCATCAGCGTCCACGGCGTTCCCACTTGAGCCAGCGCGAATCGGCGGGCATCCATAAAGTCGGTCCACTCGCGCTGAACGACTTGTGCGCCGGCTCCACGCGCGAACGCGACGGTGTGATCGCGTGAAATCGCGTCCAGCACGAAGATGCGAATTCCGCGCGGCAGGCTCGTCAGTGCGCGCGGCAGATTGCGTTCTTCGTCGCGGGTGAGAATGACCGCGGTGATTACACTTGGGTCCAGGACGCCGCCTCAGCAACGCCGGCGTCCCTTGACTCCGCTCGGGACGAGCTGTTGATGCGCTCTTCGTGCGCGAGTGCCGCACCGATGAAGTCGCGATAGAGCGGCGCGGGCCGATTCGGGCGCGACTTGAACTCCGGATGTGCCTGAGTCGCGACGAACCATGGATGCATTTCCGCAGGAAGCTCCACGACTTCGACCAGTCTGGTCTTGTCGATGGTATGGTGTCCGGTGAAGCGCATGCCGTGCTCTTCAAAAATCGGACGGTATCGATTGTTGAACTCATAGCGGTGGCGATGCCGCTCGCTGATCTCCAGCTCGCCGTATGCCCGTGCTGCTTGACTACCCTCTTCCAGCGTGCACGCGTACGTCCCGAGCCGCATCGTGCCGCCCAGCATTTCCAAGTTTCGTTGATCGGGCATGAAATCGATGATCGGGTCGGCGCTCGTCTCGTCCACCTCGCTGGTCATCGCCTCGGGCAGCTCGCAAACATTGCGCGCAAACTCGACGCACGCCAGCTGCATGCCGTAGCAAATCCCGAGGAACGGGATTTTGCGCTCTCGCACGTGTTGGATCGCTCGCAGCTTGCCTTTGACGCCGCGAGCACCGAAACCCGGCGCCACGAGCACTCCATGGGCGCCCCGAAGTACGTCCACGCCTTCGTTTTCGATCAGCTCCGAGTCGATGCGTTTGATCTCGACCGCGGCGTGATGGAAGATTCCGGCGTGGGCGAGCGCCTCATTGATCGAGATATACGCGTCCTTGAGCTCGACGTACTTGCCTACGAGCGCGATCGTCACCCGCCGGCGCGGATTGATCAAACGCTCCGCGATCGCGACCCAATCACCGAGCATCGGGGAGGCGGGCGGCAGGTTCAACTTGCGAACCGCGGCCTGTGCCAACCCTTCGGCTTCGAGATTGAGAGGAACTTGATAGATCGTGCGCGCGTCAATGTTTTGCACGACCGCGCTCGGCGGCACGTCGCAAAAAAGCGCAATTTTTTCTTTGAGCTCGAGTGGCATCGGCAGCGCCGACTGGGTTCGGCAGACGATGGCATCGGGGGAAATTCCGATGCCGCGGAGCTCCCGAACCGAGTGCTGCGTCGGCTTGGTCTTGAGCTCGTCGGCGGCGCCAAGATGCGGCACCAGCGTCAGGTGCACGTACATGACGTTCTCATCGCCGACGTCGTAGCGCATCTGGCGAATCGCTTCGAGAAACGGCAACGATTCGATGTCGCCGACGGTCCCGCCGACTTCGACGATGCAGACCTCGGCATGACTGGCCTCGGCGACGCGCTTGATGTGCGCTTTGATTTCGTTGGTGATGTGCGGGATGACCTGAACCGTCGCGCCGAGATACTCGCCGCGCCGTTCCTTTTCAATGACCGAATCGTAGATCTGCCCGGTCGTAACATTATTGGCGCGCTGCAGATTCTCGTCGATGAAGCGCTCGTAATGACCGAGATCGAGATCCGTTTCGGCACCGTCTTCGGTAACGAATACCTCGCCGTGCTGATACGGATTCATCGTTCCCGCATCCACGTTGATGTAGGGATCGAGCTTTTGGATCGAAACGCTGACGCCGCGGGCCTTCAGGAGTCTCCCGAGCGAGGCGGCGGTGATGCCCTTGCCAAGCGAACTCACGACGCCCCCGGTGAAGAAGATATACTTCGCCATCTCGGGTCGTCTTAATTCTCCATGCCTCGCTTGGTTACCTGGGGAAACCCACTTGTCGCGCTCTGAGGGCACTAGATACCGCTCTAGCGGCCGCTTGTCTCGCCCATCCTGCGCTCAACTGCACTCGCCTCTGCACCGCTCTCGCCCTCCATGGCTCCGCGGCGCATTCACACGCCGCTGGAGCGGTATGTAGCGCCCTCAGAGCGCCGATCAATCGCTTTCACGTAGCGGGGGAGGCCGGAGTAATCGTTGCCGACCGCGATGACGAAGGTTGGGAGAGCGGCTTGCAGCATGGCGGCGAGCTCCTCGATTGTTGGGGGGGCTGCTTCCATCAGCACCAGACCGTCTTCATTGATTAAGCGGGGTAAAGATGGCATGAGCTTTCTATATACGGCCAGTCCGTCCGGACCGCCGTCGAGTGCCTCACGCGGCTCGAACGACGTAGGATCGGGTCTTTTCTTCAACCGACTTGTTGGAACGTAGGGTAAATTTGCGATGACAACGTCGTAGCGATTGCCCTTGACCGGTTCGGCGAGATCGCCCTTGTGGAACAGAACACGATCGAGCACTCCATGCCGGCGCGCGTTTTCGCGAGCGACGTCTAGGGCGTCACCCGAGCTGTCGGTAGCGTCGACGCCGGCATCGGTCTCGGCCGCGATGGTACAACCGATTGCGCCACAGCCGGTGCCGAGGTCGAGGACACGCATCGGTGCGCGAATGAAGGCGATCGTTTCGTCGACGAGCTGTTCGGTTTCCGGTCGCGGCACGAGCACGTGCTCGTTGACGAGGAAGTCGCGCCCGTAAAATCCGGCGTCGCCCAAAATATACGCGATCGGTTCGCCCGTGCGGCGCCGCTCACAATATGACATGAACGTCGCCGCTTCTTCTTCAGACACGATCGCTTCGCCATGGGCGAGAATCCAGGCCCGATTGCGTCCCAGGACGCGAGCGAGCAGTACCGCTACGTCGTTTCTAGCCGACGGATTGGTTTGCGATGACACCTGCGCGCTGTGCCGTCCCGCGTCACTCCACCGCTTCGCCGGCCAGAAGGCGCGCGCGCTCGTCGGCTATCAGCTCCTCGCTAATCGGCTCGAGGTTGCCGTCCATGGTCGCGCGGATGTTGCCGAAGTTACGATTGATGCGGTGGTCCGTGATGCGGTCTTGTGGGAAATTGTAGGTGCGAATCTTTTCAGCGCGTTCGCCGGTGCCGACCTGCGAGCGGCGCATCGAGCCGACAGCTTCTTCTTGCTCGCGCCGCTTGCGATCGTAGAGCGTTGCACGAAGCATCTGCATCGCTTTTTCTCGATTCTGTTGCTGCGAGCGCTCCTGCTGCGAAGCCACGACGATGCCCGTCGGAACGTGCGTGATGCGAATCGCCGACTCCGTCTTGTTGACGTATTGGCCACCCGCGCCCGACGCTTTGAACGTGTCGATCTGAAGGTCGGCGGGTTTGATCTCGATCTCGACGTCGTCTTCGATTTGCGGCAGCACTGCCACCGTCGCGGTACTGGTGTGGATTCGCCCTTGCGCTTCGGTGGCCGGGACTCGCTGAACGCGATGCACGCCCGATTCGTGCTTCAGGTACCGGTACGGCTCTTTGCCCGTCAGGGTAAAGACGATCTCCTTATAGCCGCCGGCTTCACTCGCACTCTCGGAGACGAGCTCGGTCTTCATGCCCTTCGCTTCGGCAAATCGCATGTACATGCGCGCCAAGTCGCCAGCAAAAATCGCCGCTTCATCGCCGCCCGTGCCCGCGCGAATTTCGACGAACACGTCTCGTGCATCGTTGGGATCGCGCGGCACCATGAGGCGCGAAAGTTCGGCCTGTAGCGCAACCACGCGCTCGCGCAGCGTCGCGTTCTCTTCTTCCGCCAGCTCGCGCAGCTCGCCGTCGCCTTGCCCTGCGAGCGTGTCGTTCGCTTCTATCTGCGCACGCGCGGCGCAAAGCTGCCGGTAGGTTTGGACCGGCGCCTCGAGCTGAGCGCGCTCCTTCACGAGCGCGGTGTAACGAGTCTGATCGAACACACCCGAGGGATTGGCGAGCTGCGCGTCGATCTCGTCGAAGCGCCGCGCCATCGAATGCAGCCGATCGATCAGAGAGCGGCTGCCGCCTTCTTCGCCTCGCGCGCTGCCTTGCGAGCGGCGGCCTCCTCTTGCTTACGCCGTGCAGCAGCCGAGCGCTGATTGAACTTGTCGACGCGGCCGGCCGTATCGACGAGCTTCTGCTGGCCGGTAAAGAGCGGATGACAAGCGGCACAAATTTCAACGGCTATTTCGGGCAGCGTAGAGCCGGTTACGAAGGTATTACCGCACGCGCAGTGCACGCGTGCCTCGGGATACCACTTCGGATGGATCTTGGTCTTCACAGCCTTTGCATTATAGCAAGGGTGTCAAAAAGGGAGGCCTTTGGAGTCCCTCAAAAGCCAACAGGCCGTGAAAAAATCTTTTCTCCTTGTCGCCGGTGGGGGCAGTGCCGCGGCCCTGCTTTTGGCACTCTGCATGCCGGCCGCGCGGCTTGCCGCGGCTGCGGCCACGCCGCCGCCAACGCCGCCGCCGATCACCGCCCCCGCGAGCCCGGAGCCCAATGCCTCGATGGCGCCCGCTCCGGCGCCTTATGTGACGCTGGGACCATCCGCCACGCCTCCGCTTGCAACGCCCAAAGCGACTCCCAGCCCTCCTCCCAACGCGCGCAAAGGACTTGACGGCGTTTGGGAGGTGGCCATTCAACATCCCAACGCGACCGATTACACCCATTTCAAGATTACGCAAGAAGGCGATACGATCACCGGCACCTATCTCGACTCCCGCGGCAAGCGGTATCCGCTCGCCGGGAGCGTTGACGGTCAAGCCGTGCGGTTGATCGTTACGATGCCGAACGGGACGACGATGCTCCTCGAGGGCCGCCTCGACGGTACCTCCGACATGGTCGGGATGCTGACGATGTCCGACGCTCAGATTCCCTTTACGGCGTCGTATCGCGCAAAAGAAAAGTGGATCGAGAACGTCAATCCATCGCCGGGAGGGATTCCCCAGCCCGGCGGCTACACGCCCCCGTAGAAAGCCCAGCTTTGGCGCACCTCGTTGTCGCGTGGCGCCTCGATTACCATAGTAAACTTCGGCGCCACGCTCCTAGAGCTGCATCCAAATCTGAGCTTTCTAAATTTTATTTTTGGGCTAGTCTGGCTTCGACGTACGGCACGAGGCCGCCGGCGTCGATCAGCGAGCGCATGAACGGTGGAAACTCCGCCGCGCGGTACTCGGTATTGCGCGTGATGTTGCGGACAATTCCGCTTGCCGGCTCGACCTCGATCTCATCGCCCGACTCGATGCCCTCCACGGCTTCGGAAGATTCGAAGATCGGCAAGCCGATGTTGAGCGCGTTGCGATAGAAGATCCGCGCGAAGCTCTTGGCGATGACGGCTGAAGTGCCGGACGCTTTGATCGCGATCGGCGCAACTTCGCGGCTCGACCCACACCCGAAGTTTGTATCGGCGACGATGATGTCCCCCGGCGTCA
>JAFAHB010000081.1 GCA_019237435.1 Vulcanimicrobiota bacterium | reverse complement strand
GCGTTTGATCCGCTCTTGCCACAGGTCGTTGGCCTTGCCGTCCGGACCGATGCGATTGGCGATGACATGGGCGTGGTAGTTGTCGGTGTCCTGGTGCGCCGCCAGCACGTACTGGTTGCGCTCCATGCCGATCGATTTCAGTAGCCGTTCCGCATCGCTGACGACCTGTTCGCGCGTCGGATGCTCGCCTTTGGCATAGGCGACGATGAGATGATAACTCGGATCCTTGCAACGTCGCGAGAGCGCCGCGACAGCTTCCATCTCGAGTGCAGCGGTCTCGACCGACGTCACCCCGCGCAGGTGCACCCAGGCGGCCTTTTTCGGCGCACTGGCGTATCCGATGCCATCTCCGAAGGAGCGACCGACTTGTCGGCATGCGCGCTCGTGGGCATGCTCGGTGATGTAGTCAATGCCCCTTGTGAAGCTGCGGTTGTGGGAGCGCGCCGGTACCGACTTGGAGATCATGACGTCACCTCGGGAAAAAGAAAAAGCCCCGTGCGAACGATCGCATCGGGACTTCTAGTTACACCCGCATTATTATGCGTGCGTAAGTCGAGTACGTTCTCTCACGCCAAGTATATCACGAACGCAAGTTTCTCGCTATACTTTTTTGCAGCGCTGTTCGTTACTTCGGTTGACGAGTTTTCAAAACGCAAGCCGGTGGTTGTGCGCACGACGCGGCGCGTCGTTCGCTCAGCACATCGGGCGATGTCGCGTCGCCTTCGGCGACACTCAGCTCGCGGCGCATCGTCGCGGAGCGCCTCTTTCGCAAGCGTCTACCCGCTGACCGTGGTTTGCTCCCGTGTCCAGCATCGCGTAAGGAGACATTGAGGCCGATATGGCAGGCAGAGTTAGCGAGTATCCTGACGATAAGTAACCTCCCGCGAAGGTCCTGCGGAGCGGGCGCGGGGCAAGCTAAGCCAAGCCGGTTCGTGCCAACGAGACCAGCTCCTGAAGACGACACTGCCGCGGGCCGGCAATAGTGTAATAAATAATCTTGGTGAGCGGCCCAACGCTGTCGCCAGAGGCAGCGAGAATAACGACAGTTCGGAACCCAGGATCCTGCTCGGGGCACTAAAGCGATATGAAGCGGACAAATTGCCGTAATGCTCCGTTAAGAGGTTAAAGAAGTGCTCGATTTCACCGGAGGCACCGAGGGCGAAGCCGTGAAAATTTCCCGGCCGACGCAATCTTTGACCGAGCTGCGCTCGAGGTGATCGGCCTGGCGGCGACGACACCACGATGCTGAAGTCTGTGGTCCCCGTTGAACACGACCGTGACGAGCTCGCAGAGGATGTCGACTATTTCGGCGCAGCTTCCACAAGCAGCGAATGCGGGCCGAGGCTTAGCGGAGCGCCGCTGGCGTAGAAGATGATCAAACTAACGTAGCGCCGCTGCGGAGCACGGCCGGCCGTATTTGTGTACTCGCGGAAGACCGACGCCTCGCCGGAACTGAGCCAAGCGGCCGCGAACGTTCTCAGCCGCTACTCCGTTCAGCTTCCGGGAGGCACCGCTCATGGGCAACCTAGCTCGCTTAGCTCTTGGCATCGGCGCCGCCGCGATATTTGCCGGCTGCGGCGGATCGCAACAGCCGATCGGGCCAGCGAGCTTCTTGCAAGAAAGCTCCCAAAGCCACGAAATCGTGAAGCCGTCGTCGGTAATGCCAACCTACAAAGTGTCCGGCCCGCTGCTCTACGTGGCGAACGTCGATCTAACTCTCACGCCGCTGGCCGTTTATGATGCGAAAGTGAATAATCCCCCGCCCATCGCCACCATAAGCAAAGGCATCGATAACTCATTGGGCATTTGCATCGACGGCGGTGGCACACTTTATGTTCCGAATTACCCGAACGACGGTACGGGATGGGTTTCGGAATACGCTCTTGGTCGAACCAAACCGTTGCGAGTGATCACCAAAGGCATCAACTATCCGCAATTTTGCACGATCGACGCGTCGGGCAATCTCTGGGTGACGAACTATGGTCTCGCCGACGTGGCAGAGTACTTAAAAGGATCGACAAAACCCCATGCGACGATCACAGAAGGGTTGACCTACCCTACAGGCATTGCCATTGATCATGCGGGCAACCTTTACGTTGCGAACTGGGAGCCCTACAAAATCGCGAACGTCCAGGTCTATGCTCCAGGTAGTAAGTCACCGTCAAGGACGATCACCGACGGCGTGACGAGCCCGTTAGGCATAGCCGTTGACGGGCACGACACACTCTACGTAACCACTGTCTACCTCCCAAGCAGTATTGAAGAGTATCGATCAGGGCAGAGTACGCCGTACCGTACGATAACGGATAAGCTCTCTTACCCAGAAGACGTCGTGGTTGGCAAAAACGGCTGGCTTTACGTCGCCAACAGTGGCCAATATTCAGATGAGATGGCAGTCCTTGAGTTTCCGCCGCATTCCTTGAAACCGTCTAGAGAAATTACGAAGGGACTATTTCAGCCGTATGGAGTGGCGTATTATCCGCCGGTATTGCCGTAAGACGTTCTCCGGCTAGCAGATTTCAGGTTAAAGACTTAACAGTTCCCTGCCTCCGTTCAGGCATCGGTGCTGTGCCGCGGACCGAAGGGGAAAAACCAGCTCCGGCTTTAACCAACCTTGATCGATGAGCTACGGGTCGCATGCCGGCCGCTTGAGGCTTTGAGTTGTCGTTGTCTCAAGGCAGCACGAGGCACCCGATTTATCCACTCACCGCTATCCCGCTAAGGCCGGGTCAAGTGAGCTTGCGTCGCTCTGCGTCGCACCGCGTCACCGTCGCCTTCACGCCCGCTTACCAAAACGGCGCGTTGCTGCGAGGTGACGGACCATTGAAAGCGGCAGATTGCGGGCATGCGTTGATCCAAACGGCGAGGTAGCGGGCGCGCTTTTACTCAAGCTGCCCGGTTCATCTGTTGACCGCCGCTCAGTGCGGGCCGGACTCGACACACTTGTCTGTTGTGTCTGCGCGCTAGACCGCACCCTCCTGATCAATTCGTTGATCAGAAAAACTCTTCGCAAAGTGTCTTGACGAAACAGCTTAAAGAGATTACGGTAGCGGTCTGCCGAAATCGCAAACGCGCGTGGAAACGCGCAACAGCGCAACAGTCGTTGCGCACGCCTTCACAGTGTTCGAGATTTACCGGAGGCAGAAAGATGCAATCAGACATTCTAAACGCACGGGACTGCGGTGTAACGCCGGGATTCGCTATGGCGAAATGAACCGGATCACATTGTAGCGCGCGGTCGACGTGATGCGAGGTGTCGGTGGCGGAACGATTTACATATCGATGGGCGTCTATGAGGTCGCTGAAGCAATCAACGTGGAGATCAGCACGGCGGCAAGCGCTACGGGCACAGTCCGCATCGCTGGCGACGGAAGCGCCACGTTCGTGCAGTCGGTCGGGAGTAACTTGTTCGTGGTGACGGACGCACAGGACGACGATTCCGTGAGCCAGGTCCTTTTCGAAGGATTAGCTTTCCAGGGAGCGTTCCCGGAGACGAGTTAGGTGGCGCGCCCGGTCAGGCGCACCTATCCCAAAAAGCCCGAAATGCAAAAGCGAAAAGGATTTGCTCTTCCTTAAACGAGCCAAAACGCAGAAAGGAGTGTGAACTAAATGGCAAATGTTCCGGTCACCGGCAGCTACCCTGCGGTTGAGTTTCAGCCGTCGGAAACTGGTAGCGTATGGCATACGGATCAGGAATTCACCGACAGTAGCGGCGAGTCGCATATGTACCGTACGTATAATGCACAGTACATTAGCGGTCAATGGAAAACCATCACGACCGGGGGGCCTTCCGACGCCTACGCAACGGTCCAGGACCCGGACGGGTCGATCCACTACTACTGGAATAACGGCGCCAGTACCTGGACGGATTGGGTGGGGATCGGCAACAACGCAGTTTTCAATGCGGTCGACTTCGGCATGAGCACGAGTGATTCTACCGGCGTCGCCAACCGAACCGCACTGCAAAACGCCGTGAACGCTGCAATCGCAGTGACGAACCCGCTCGGCGGCACAGTCGTCATCCCCGCTG
>JAFAHB010000016.1 GCA_019237435.1 Vulcanimicrobiota bacterium | reverse complement strand
GAGCACTCGCGCGACTTCATCTTCACCGTGCTCGCCGAGGAGTGGGGCTTTGCCGGAGCCTGTGCGCTGCTGGCGCTCTATGCCGCCGTACTCTACGGAGGAGTACGCGCGATGCTTACCGCTCGAGATCGTTTTGGCTTTCTGTTGGCGTCGGGCTTAGTCGGGATGCTTTTTTTTCACGTGCTGGTGAATCTCGGTATGACCATCGGCGTCATGCCGATTACCGGCATCCCGTTGCCATTCATGTCGTACGGCGGTTCGGCGATCCTCACGGATTTCATCGCGATCGGCATCCTGCTGAACATTTATTCGCAAAAAGACCGCGACGTGCTGGGAAACGCGTAACGAGCCCCTCGGCCGGCTCGGCTACCGTCTCGCTCTCGCGCTCCAACAGCACGTCGCGATGGACTGGTACGTAATAGAGCAGCAGCACCTCGTCCCAGTCCGAACGCGACGACAAAATTCGATCGAGTACGCAGCGCAACGCTTCGTCGTCGAATGGATTGAAGAGAAAGATGACGAGGTCGCCCTTTGGGAATCGCGCGCGCCGCGCGTCGCCGCAACGAAGGCGGACGTCCCTGCATCGCGTTGGGATGTCGGCCGCACTCGAGAGATTGGTCTGGGCGATCGCGTGCAGCGATGGCGAGAGCTCGATGCCGAGGACCTGCTTAAATGGATATTCGGAAGCGAGCAGGACCGCGCGACCCATACCCGAGCCGACGTCAACGAAGACCGACGTCCGGAGGAACGGCTCCGGAACGTGCGACAGCAGCGCTCGAAACGACCGGACCGGGACCGGTTCGTAGTGAGTTGCGCGCGCGTACGCCGGGCCGCCGGCGTCTCCGAGCTGGCTCAAAAAGAAGAGCGCCTGCGTCGTGACGCCGTGGTCGCGGTCGAAGCGCCGTCCGGCAGCGCGGCCATTGCCGGTCACCCTGGGCAGGTTCTGCCCGGTGCGCCCCGGAACAGCCCGCACGTAAAGATTTTTTCGCGAGCTCGCTTGAGGCGGCGCCTGGCGCTGCCCCGCTGAGCTCCACAACTAGAGGACAACTTGTCGAGCGAGATACTGATCTCGAGCGACCCGTGGGAAAATCGGGTCGCCATACTCGAGGACGGCGCCTTAGCCGAACTCTACATCGAGCGCGAAGAGAAAGTCATCGGCTCGATTTACAAAGGAAAGGTTCAGAACGTGCTGCCCGGCATGGGCGCCGCGTTCGTCGATATCGGCCTTGGGCGAAATGCCTTTCTTTACGTCGACGACATCAACAAGCAACCGCTTAACATCGGCGACGTCGAGATTACTCAAGGGCATAGCGGATTCACGATCAGCGAGAAGGTCAAGCGCGGCGATGACGTCTTAGTGCAGATCGTCAAGGAGCCGCGCGGCCTCAAGGGCGCGCGGATCTCGACGAACATCTCGCTTCCCGGGCGATACTTGATACTGATGCCGACGGGCAAGTACTCCGGCGTCTCTCGCAAGATCGAGTCCGTCGACGAACGCAACCGGCTCAAGGGTGTGATGAAGCGCATTCGGCCTGAAGGCATGGCCACGGTCGTGCGAACGGCCGCCGCCGGGGCGAGCGAGGCCGAGCTGATCGCCGATCTCGGCGTGCTCATTCGGATGTGGCACGGAATACTCGAGACGTATAAGCGCGCGCCGTCTCCGTCGCTGCTGCACAAGGACATGAACTTAGTCTACAAGGCTGCGCGCGACTTCGTCACCGCCGACGTCGAGCGCGTTCTGATCGACGACGAGGAGGAGTATCGCAAAGTACGCGACCTTCTCCAGCTGCTGGGGCCGCAGTATATCGGTCGCCTCGAGCATTACGACTCCGGTCGTTCGCTCTTCGACGACTTCAAGATCGGCGACGAGCTGCAGAAGCTCATGAAGCCGAAGATCAACTTGCCGTCAGGTGCTTCGATCGTGATCGAATCAACCGAGGCGCTGACCGTCATCGACGTCAATTCCGGCAAATTCACCGGCGGTCGAAACCTCGAGGACACGATTCTCAAAACGAATATCGAGGCCGCGGAGGAAATCGCGCGTCAGGTAAGATTGCGCGACATCGGCGGCATCGTCGTCGTCGACTTCATCGACATGTCTTCCGAATCGTCGCGCGAGAGAGTCGTCAAGACGATGGAGGAACACCTGCGAAGGGATCGCACGCGCGCGACGATTCAGTCGTTCTCGAACCTCGGCCTGCTCGAGTTTACCCGCAAGCGCATCGGCAGGGATCTCGGCAGCCAGCTGCGAGGCGCGTGCCCGACCTGTGCCGGCATGGGCAGCGTGATGTCGGCGCAATCGGTCGCGATCGAGACGTTCCGGCAAATTCGCGGCCAAGCCGCGCACGGTTTGGCAGGCGACGTCGTTGTCCACGTCGCGCCCACGGTCGCCGTTCAAATGGAGTACTGGTACGAGGAGGAGTGCGACGAGCTGGCTCGATTCATCGGCGCGCCGATTCACGTTCGGGTCGATCCGATGATTCATCCGGAAAAGGCTCGGATCGAAGTCGTCGCCGGCTTCAAGGACCATCAGCCGTATCCGGTGCGCGTCGGCGACGAGCACGACGTCGAGTTGCTTCCGGGGCGCTTACCGAATCAAACTTCAGCGGCGGCGGTCATCGAAGGGCATCTCGTCGAGGTTGAAAACGCGGCGGCCAATGCGGGCAACTTTGCGCGCATTCGCATCATCGATGTGGACGACGCAGAGGATTACGTGCTCGCCGAGCTCGTCACGGCGGGAGCCAAGCCGCGCCGGAAGCGGCGTCCGCGCCGCGCGGAGATTTCGGCCGCAGAGCAGACGCGGCAACTTCGGGAGCTTGCCGAGGATGCGGCGCGCCAGTCGGCGTCGCGTGCTCCCATCGGAATATCGGCCGCCACCGAGGAGGAGGAAGAACAGGACAAGGCGTTGCGGGCGGAGCGCAAGGGAGAGGCTCAACCCGATGCGATCATCATTGCCGAGGGCGCGGTGCAGCAGACGGCGACCGACGGACGTCGCAAACGTCGCCGCCGCCGTCGGGGACGTGGTCGCGAGGACGCCCCCATTACCGACGCGGTCGTTCCCGAATCCGCCCCACCGGCACCGAGCGAGATTCCGCTCTCGGCCGACGGCAGCGGCCATCGCCGCCGGCGTCGCCGCCGGCGCGGGCGCCGGGGCAGGGGAGGTGCCGCGATGCCCGACCGGCATATTTTCGAGGTCTCGCCGGACGGCGCCGCTCACGCGACCGGCACGACTTCACCCCGCGAGCCTTCGCGCGCAATCGCACCGCTCGAAGAAGCTCAACCGCCTGCGGTCGAAGCGCCCCCGCCAAGCCTCTCGGTGCCGGTCGAAGAGCCGAAGCCTACGAAGCCGGCCCGCCGGCGCCGAACGCCGCGCACCCAAGCCCAAGTCGCCGGAGAGCTGGAGGGAGCGGCAAGCGCGCTTGCCCTTCCGGCACCGGAGCCGAAGCCGCGCCGCACGCGAAAAACCGCTGCGCAGCCAAAAAAGCCCGCGCGCAAACGAAAAACCTCAACGACAACATCGCGCAAAAAATCTTAAGAAGCCATCGTTTAGATGCAGCGCTAGGAGCCGAGGGCATCTGTTTGCTGTAGAAGTTCTCATTTAGATGCAGCGCAAGGAGGCTGGGGCCGAAGTTTACTGACGTAATCGAGGCCCCAGCCGACACCGCTCTGCGCTAAATGAGGAGTTCTAGCCGCCGTCTTCGAGGGTTTGGTGGGCTAACTTATCATCCAAATACTGAAGGGCGTGGGCGAGTTGCTCGTCTTTCGACGGCTGGCCGAACTGCGGGTGCTTGTTCTCACTCACAACGACGTCGGGCGTTATACCGAGATGGTTGATGTCCCGGTTACGCGGCGTGAGATACCGCGCCGTCGTTACTTTGATGGCGCTGCCGTCGGGTAGAGGGATGATCGTCTGGACGACGCCCTTGCCGAAGGTCTTGGTTCCCATGATCGTTCCGACGCTGCTGTCCTGGATGGCGCCCGACGTGATCTCCGAAGCCGAGGCCGTGTAGCCGTTGACCAGCACGACCAAAGGAAGCGGGTTGATAGCGGTGTCGTCGGCATCCAACGTGGTGACGTTGGATGCGCGCGATTCGACCGAGACGATCGGGCCGCTGGAGATGAATTTCGAACTCACCGCGACCGCCGCTTCGAGATAACCGCCGCCGTTGTCGCGCAGATCGAGCACGAGCGCGCGGGCGCCTTGCTTCTGGAGCCGATCGAGCGCGGTATCCAGCTCCGACCCGGTGTCCCGGCCGAAGACCGTGAGTGCGATGTAGCCGATTTTTCCGGGAAGCATCTTTTCGTAGACGCTGAGTTGATGGATTTTTGCGCGCGTGATTGTAATCGGCGGCGACGGAGCCGCTCCGTCGCGAGTAACGGTCAGCGTCACTTTCGTGCCTTCTTTGCCGCGAAGCTTGCCGCTGGCCGCCGCAAGGCTCATGCCTTTGGTCGAGGCGCCGTCGATCGTGGTGATGAGATCGTCTTGCTCGATCCCCGCCTTGTCGGCGGGTCCGTTTGGTACGACGTTCTCAACCGAAATGTACTTCGTCTTGTCGTCAATCTGAATGACGATTCCGGTGCCGCCGAAATCTCCGCCGTCGAGCCCTTGATTCAAGCCGGCGAACTCCTTAGGGCTCATGAAGACGGTGTAGCGATCGGAGACGGATTTCATCATCCCGTCGAGCGCAACGTAGGTGAGATCGTGCAGTGTGAACTTCGACTTGGACTCGGCGTCGGCGACTTCGATCTCCCGATCGATTGAACGAACGTTCGAAGACGCCGCGTCGCTTGCGTGCATGGCGGGTAGCTCCGCGTGCTTGACGCCGGCCGTGCGCATTGCGCCGAGCAGCTGCGTGCGAACCGAGTCGAGCACGACTTGCGGATCGACCTTCTTATAAAAGTTATCGGTCAGATAGCCGTAGCTGGTCGAGATTTCGCCGGCCTCCATCGTCGGCAGTTGCGGCGCTTGGGCCGCTGAGGCGACGGAAAGCTCGATAAGGCCGGCGCTCAGCGCGACCGCTGCAATTAGCGAGAAAAAACGCTTCATTCTTAGGATTCCAATGCTATCAACGGATGGAAAGCTCCAATCGTGCCTTGGCCGCAGCCAGCTGCTTGTCGGCCGGGGTGTCGATTAGCGCAGGATTGGTATCTTGGTCGACGAGCACGTCGGGTTCGATGCCGTGGTGCTGAATGTCTCGCCCCGCCGGCGTGAGGTAGCGGGCGGTCGTGATCTTCAGCGCGCCTTCGTCAGGGAGCGGGAAGATGCTCTGGACTACGCCCTTTCCAAAGGTACGCGTGCCGACGAGCGTCGCGAGCCGGTAGTCTTGCAGCGCTCCGGCGGTAATCTCCGAAGCGCTCGCCGTGTACTTGTTCACGAGCACCGCCAACGGGCGAAGGCCGCCGATCGCATCGCCGAGAGCGTCTTCGCTGGTTCGCGTGCCGTCTCGCCGAATCGTCGAGACGATCGTGCCCTGCGGGATGAAGAAGCTGGAAATTTCGACCGCTGCATCGAGCAAGCCGCCGCCATTGTCGCGAAGGTCGAGGATGTAACCGCGAGCCCCGCGCGCGCGGCCATCGAGAAGCGCCTTGCGAATTTCGTCGGCAGAGGTCGTGCCGAAATCGGAGAGCCGAATGTAATCGAGTCCGGATTCCATCTTCGCTCGTA
>JAFAHB010000119.1 GCA_019237435.1 Vulcanimicrobiota bacterium | reverse complement strand
TCGAGCGGCTCCCCAGCTTCACCGCCCTGCCGGGATGCGAGCCCGGTCCGCAGCACTTCGGCACCGTTCATTTCTGTCCGGATCAGGATTTCATCGAACGGGCTTACGACGAGGCGAAATACGGCGCGTTTTCGCTCGAGCCGGTCGTGGAGTGCACGATGCCGTCGTCGCTCGACTCGACCGTCGCGCCGCCGGGCAAGCACTTGATGTCGATGTTCACGCAGTACGCGCCGTACGAGCTGAAGCAAGGACCGTGGACCGACGCGCTGCGCAACGAGTACGCCGACCGCTGCTTCGACGTCGTCGAGCGCTACGCGCCGGGCTTCAAAGCTTCGGTCATCGATCGTCAGATTTTGACGCCCGTCGACCTCGAAGCGAAGTTCGGCCTAACCGGCGGCAGCATCTTCCAAGGCGCGATGCCGTTGCATCAGCTCTTCGCATTTCGTCCGGTTCCCGGTTACGCCGGCTACGCCACGCCGATCCGTGGCCTTTATCTTTGCGGCGCCGCAGCCCATCCCGGCGGCGGCGTCATGGGTGCCGCGGGCTGGAATGCCGCACGCGTGATGTTGCGCGGCGGATAGCTGCGCGCTTGGTTTTCGCGGCCAACTTTGCCCGCTGCGCCTCTGGTCAATTACGTTGCGAGTGGAGCAGCCTTCCCTTCGAAGATGGTGCCCCAGATTGGGATGTCGCCGAGATGGGCGGCACCGACTTCGTACGGATCTTCCGCGAGCACGGTAAAATCGGCGCGTTTGCCGGAAACGATGCTGCCGATCTCGTTCTCAACGCCGAGAACGAAGGCGGCGTCCGTCGTAATCCCGCGAAGCGCTTGATCGAGGGTTAAGGTTTCCCCGGGACAGAGCGTGGTTCCATCGGCGGTGCGCCGGGTTGCGGCGACTTGCGCAAGCAGCAGCGGCTGCGCCGGCGCCATTGCGAAATCCGAATGCAAGGCGAGCGGAACGCCTGCGCGCGCAACGCTTGCCAACCGTCCGATTTGCGAAGCGCGATCAGCCCCCATGCCGACGCGCGAAAACATATCTCCAGTCTCGTAGAGGTAATACGGATTCGCGGAGACGATTGCGCCGAGCCGGGAAAGCTTGCGAATCTGGTCGCTCATGCAGTAGCCGAAATGCTCGATCGTAAACCGATGGTCGAAGCGCGGCTTAGCGTCTTGCAGCTTTTGCAGCGTGCCTAGCACGAAGGCAAGGGCCTCGTCGCCGTTAGTATGGACGTGAATTTGATAGCCGGCGCTCCAATAGGCCGTTGCGAGCTGCTCGAAGAGCGGGGGCGGCGTCATCCATTCGCCGCTGTGGCCGTCGGTATAGCAGGCGCCGAGACGCATGCCTTGGGAGTAGAAGGCCCCGTCGGCAAAAAGCTTGACGTGCCGAAGAAAACGCAGCCGCCTCGTGTTGCGCTGCGGCAGCGCCTTGGCCCAGGCCAGCGACTCTTCGAGGCCCATCGTCTTCGCCGGCGTCTTGGCGTCGGAGACAAAATACGTTCTAAACGGCACGTCATCTGCATCGAGGACGCGACTCGGTCCGAGCCATTCGAGGTCCGCATCGGTGATCCCAAACGACATCTCTGCAATTGTCGTCATGCCGCCGAAGCGCACGACTTCGCGTACGCGAGCCACACCTTCGATGTAACGCTTCGGCTCGAACATGAACGGGGCCATCTTGGGCGCGGCGAGTTCGATGACGCCGGCCTCCCAATAATGCCCTTCCTCGTAGTTGACGGCGGGATTTCCCTGCGCCTCGGCTTCGGTAAGATTCCAGTGCGACAGTGCGGCGCTGTTCAGGAACATTTCGTGCGCTGCGCGGTGCCAGACGACGATCGGACGCGTTTTCGAGATTTCATCGAGGTCGCGCCGCGTGACACTTCCGTGCCAAAGCGGATGGTAGCCCCACGTTACCAGCGGCTCGCGCGAGTTCGGTTTCGCCCGCTCGATCCGGCGGAGTTCGGCGAGATACGCCTCTCTGCCGCGCGTCGGCGTGACCGTTCCCCACGGCAAACGCCACTCGAAGGCGACGATGAGATCGCTCATCATCATCGCGGCGGCCATGAAGGGATGGAGATGCGGATCGATCAGGCCCGGCATCAGAATCTTTTTTGCGAAGTCGGTTACGATTTCGTGCGGGCGGTTCTCGAGCCACGGCTGCAAGTCGTCGACCGATCCGACGCCGAGAATTATTCCGTCTCGAACCGCAACCGCCGTTGCAGCAGGAGCACTTGGCTCCATCGTGACGATCTTCTTCGCGATATAGACGGTTATCGGCGAGCTCATCGAAGGCATTTGTACGCTCTTCGTGCGAATGGATTGAGAACGCCTCTTCTTGTTACTTTCACAAGCGGGCAGTTATGATGCGGGCGAACCAAGAAGGGAGTGCTTTATGCACGCCGCTCCTTCCGTTGCCGAGATTATTCTTACGAACGCCGACGTCGTCACGATGGACGACGCGCGGCCCGGGGCCGACGCAATCGCGATCGTGGGCGGGCGAATTCTGGCCGTCGGAAACGCCGGCGACGTGCGCGCGTTGGCAAACGAGGCGACGCGCGTCGTGGATCTCGGCGGCAAGACCGTTATGCCCGGGTTCATCGACGGACACAGCCATTTCTTTCAAGTCGCGCTGGTCGCAAGTTCCGCCAACGTCAGCGCGCCTCCGGTCGGTAGGGTGAGCACGATCGCCGAAATCGTAACGGCGCTCAAGGAGTTCGCCGCGCAGCATCCGCTCGAGCCGGGTGCGTGGCTCTTGGGCTTCGGGTACGACGGTTCCGCGCTGCGCGACGGCCGCGAGGCGACGCGCGACGATTTGGATGCGGCCTTCCCCGATACGCCCGTGCTGCTCGTGCACGTCTCCGCGCACGGCTGTCTGCTCAACTCGGCTGCGCTCAAGATTGTCGGCATCAATGCGAACACGCCGACACCGGAAGGCGGCGTCATCGCACGAAGACCCGGCACAACCGAACCGACGGGCCTCGTGATGGAGACGGCATGGCTGCACGTCCTGGGCTTCGTGCCTAGGCCAACGCCGCAACAAGCATTGGCGAGCATCGCGGCTGCGCAGGCCTCGTACGCAGCCAACGGTTACACGACGGCGCAAGACGCACCGGCAATCCCACCTGTCATGAAGCTCTACGAAACGGCCGCCGCGCAACGCCTGCTTTCGATCGATCTCGTTGCGTATGCGGATGCCGGCGGCTTGGCCGAGCGTATCAGCGGCGGCCTACGCTTTCCGACCGTCTACAGCAATCGTCTAAAGATCGGCGGCGTGAAGCTCATCCTGGACGGCTCGCCGCAAGGCAAGACCGCTTTCTTTACCCAGCCGTACTTGACCGACGGCCCAAACGGCGAGAAGGATTACCGCGGCGCACCCGTCATCACGGCTGAAGAGCTTCAACGCACGGTTGATCTAGCGTACGCGCACGGCGCTCAAGTGCTCGCCCACTGCAACGGCGATGGCGCCATCGACATGATGCTCGAAGCGCATCGTACCGCCGGCGCGCCGGCCGGCCGCCGCACTACGATCGTTCACTCGCAGTTCGTACGCCGCGATCAGCTCGACCGTTACGTCGAGTACGGCATGGTCGCATCCTTCTTCACCAACCATGCATATTTCTGGGGCGACGTGCACGTGAAGAACCTCGGTAAAGAGCGCGCATACTTCTTGAGCCCGATGAAGACTGCCGGCGCCTTGGGCATTCGGATGTCGGACCACAGCGATTTTTTCGTCACGCCGCTCAATCCGCTGTTCATCGCATGGACTGCCGTGAATCGCATATCTCGCTCCGGCGAAATCATTGGGCCGGAAGAACGCGTGTCGGCCCACGCGGCGTTCAGGGCGCTTACCATCGATGCAGCCTATCAGTACGGCGAGGAAGAACGCAAGGGATCGATTGCGGCTGGAAAGCTCGCGGATTTGGTCGTGCTCGACCGGAATCCACTCAAAGTGGACGCATCGCAGATCAAGGACGTTCGCGTCGTTCAAACCTTCAAAGAAGGGCGCCCAGTCTACCCATCCGAGCTCTCCGGGGTATGAACGTCGAGACGGCGCTTTTGCGCAGCGTTTTCTTTGTCGCGTTCGTTGCGCTGACGTCGGTGTTGGCCTATTTCTATCAGCGTCACGAACGAAAACAGCGGCTTGCGGCTGCCTGGATGTGGCCGGCTTTTTACAGCCTTTTGGCAGCGCGCTCGGTCGTCATGCAGCTTCCAGGCGATTCAGCGCTCGGAGCGTGGCTCGGCATCGCGTTTCCCGTAGGTCTAACGATCGGGGCGGCGCGCGGATTGGCATTCAAAGTTTTCGCTGCGCAAGAGCCCCATACCATGCGCCTGATGGCGACGCCGTTGAGCGCCGCGATTTACCTGGTGGTCTTGTTTTACAACGAGTTCATTCAAGTTTTCCGCCACGGCGATCCGCAGCTTGGCCGCCTTTCTTGCGCGCTTTTGGTGGTTACTGCCGGAAGTTCGATAGCGGTCAACGCCGTGCGCATCATTCGATATGCATCCATTGCACGGCGAGTTTGAGCTCTCGCCGCTCTTCGACCTCGGCGCGACCTTCTTCTGGGCGGTCTCCGGCGCGGGCCTCGGCGTTCGCTACGGCTATGATTACACCGGCGTCTTCGTCATGGCATTCGTCTCGGCGCTCGGCGGAGGTCTTCTGCGCGACGGCATCTTCTTGCAGCACGTGCCGGTCGCAATTCAAGATCCACGCTATTTGATCGTCGTGTTGTGCGGCGCGCTCGTCGGAACG
>JAFAHB010000302.1 GCA_019237435.1 Vulcanimicrobiota bacterium | reverse complement strand
GCGGGCGTTCGAGCTTGGCGAACGATGTAATGATCCGCTCATCGCAACGCTGAGCTTGTCCGGCGTGGCGCTCGGATTACTGCAGGCGGGGCGCGCGCAAGAAGCTCAACCGACCATCGAACGAGCGATGCGGCTCTCGAAGGACAGCGGCCTGGCGGGCTCTGCCGTTCACGCAAATATCCTGAACTTGGCTGCGCAGATCGCACAGCGCTGCGGCCGCCTGGACGAGGCGCGGCAACTCTTCCCAGCGGGGCTGACCCTCGCAACGGCGCTGGGCGACGACGACACGGCGATGCACATCCGCTTGAATATGGCCGAGCTCGAGTTCCACATGGGAAGCCTCGCGCAAGCGCTCGAGCTTGCGCGCGCGGTCGAAGTGGAAACGCGTGGCACGCGTAGGACTCGAGATGCAATCAGCGCATTGGTCAACGGAGCGGCATACCGGATCGCGCTCGACGACATCTCCGGAGCGCGCGCCGCGGCTCACGACGCGCTGCGGCTCGGGCGCGGAGAGGAAGCGCTGGCCGTCGCGATCGCAATTCAGCATCTTGCGACCGTTGCGGCGCTCCGCAACGACCCTCACCGCGGGGCGCGGCTCCGCGGATACGTCGACGCTTGGTATCGCAACCAGGGCTATGAACGCGAATTCACGGAGCAGCGCACATATGAGATCTTGATGACCGCGCTACACGAAAAGCTTACCGCCGCCGAGCTCGGCGCACTTACCGCGGAAGGCTCGCAACTTTCTGAGGATCAAGCCATCGCCGAAGCGCTCGCGATTTGAAAGGTACGACAATGAGATATCTCAAGCAGCATTTGGTGCGGACGCTGATGCTTATCGCCCTTCCCGCCGTCTGGACCGCGTGCGGAGGCTTGCAGCAGCAAACAGTACCCCCGCAGTCCATACCGCTCCAGGACGCCGCAAAATCGCGCGGCGATTTGCTCTACGTTTCCGATATCTTTTCCGCGAACGTCTACGTCCTTTCATATCCGGCGGGCCGTCTCGTACAAACGCTGACGGGCTTTTCGTCGCCGAATGGCCTGTGCGTCGATCGATCCGGAGACGTCTTCATCACGGATCAGGCCGGCCAAATAGTTGAATACGCTCACGGCGGGACGTCGCCGATAAAGACCTTGGGCGACAAGCAATATCCAATAGCATGCTCGGTCGATCCCACGACCGGCAACCTCGCCGTTGCAGATGAAAGCAAGAACGTGAGCGTCTACCCAAACGCGTCGGGCGGGCCTACGACGTATTCGATTCCTTTCGTGCCGGTATTCTGCGCGTACGATGATTCCGGCGATCTCTTTGCCGACAGCTCGGGGGCTCCGGGAGTTCCAATTGCCGAGTTACAAAAGGGCGGCAGCACGTTTCAAATTGTCCACTATAATAAGCCCAACCGCGGCGAACCCGCGGGGCTCCAATGGGACGGATATCATCTCGCGGTCGGAACTGCCAGCACGTATCAGCGCCAGTGCTGCGGCAGAATCTATCGCTTTACGATCAGAGGGCTGCACGGAAAACCGGCCGGCAGCATGCACCTCCTCGGCGGCCTCGCGAGTTTTTTCATCGACGGCTCAACCGCCGTCGTTGCGACGGGCTTCAAGAATATCGCTCTTTACCACTATCCGGAAGGCGATCGGCCGACGAGGGTCATCAAAGAACGTTTTCAGTCGTATAGCCTCGTCGTCAGCCACGCACCCTCCAACCGCTAGCCGATGGCGGCGTGGCGCGACGTGCGCCGGTATGCGTTGGCGCTGGCGGACGTAACTGAAGAACGGACGTCCAGCGGCAACGCGGCGTGGATCGTCAACAAGAAGTTTTTCGTTTGGCAGCGTCCGCTGCGCTCCTCGGACCTTAAGGCGCTCGGGGATGCAGCCCCAAGCGGACCGATCCTCGGTGCGCGCACGCACGATTTGGAGATGAAAGAAGCGTTGCTGCGTAGCGATCCCAAAGTTTACTTCACGACGCCGCACTTCGACGGCTATCCGGCGGTGCTGATACGGCTCGACAAGATCTCGGCAAAAGAGCTCAAAGACGTCATCACGGAGGCGTGGCTTTCGCGTGCGGGCAAACGCGCCGTGACGGCGTTCTTGAACAAGCGCCGCCGCTGACACAGCGGGGTTTTTTAGAAAACGCGATAAATCTAGCTCCGATGGAAGCCGCAGCCTCGGCGCAACGCGTCACGATGGAGGAAATCGCCGCACTGGCTAAGCGCCGCGGATTTATCTTTCAGTCGAGCGAGATCTATGGCGGAATCAACGGCTTCTGGGATTACGGCCCGTTGGGAGCCGTGCTCAAACGCAACGTCAAAGACGCCTGGTGGCGCGATACGGTGGAGTTACGCGACGACGTCGTGGCGTTCGATTCGTCGATCGTCATGCATCCCTCCGTATGGCAGGCCTCGGGGCACGTAGACGCTTTTCACGATGTCATGATCGATTGCAAAGTTTGCAAGCACCGTTTTCGCGCCGATCACGTAACCGACCAGTCGCAATGTCCGGATTGCGGCAGCAAAGACTCGTTTACTGAGGCGCGGAATTTCAATCTGATGATGCGAACGTGGGTGGGCCCGATGGAAGATACCTCGGCGATGACCTACTTGCGTCCGGAGACGGCGCAAGGCATTTTCGTCAACTTCAAAAACATCTATCAAACGGCGCGCAAACGT
>JAFAHB010000073.1 GCA_019237435.1 Vulcanimicrobiota bacterium | reverse complement strand
GGGCGTCACGGCAAACTTGCCGCGACGATAGTTGAGGACGAACGCGAACGTGTTCGGTGCGATATACGGAAAGTCCAGGCCGGGCGCATACCAGCCGTGAGGATCGAGCGTGGGTTGCGGCATCATCGCAAAGTACGGATTCAGAATCGGGGGATAATAGCCGCGCATGCCCGCGCAGCTAGGGTCGGGCAAATACGTCGTGCTGTTGCTGACGTAGCATTTCGCCCCGCCGCCCGCCTCGGTGAGGGCGTTGAATTCCTGGATGTCCTGATTGTATTGGTCGACCGGGCCGACCGTGCTGTTCAAATAGTTGCTCCACTTCTCGGCGGCGTTCGTATACGTATAAGAGAACGTTCCAGAGAAACCATTACGGCTGAAATCTCCCTTCGTGAGCAGCAGCTCCACACCGTCGACGCGCAGCGTCCCGGCATTGAACGAGGGCGACACGCCGAGGCTCGGAAGATTCGGCGTTTCGTAGAGTTGGTCGGTCCCGTAACGGTAGTAGGGCGTGAGCTTCATGGCGACGTCGGTGCCCTTGAAATGGTGCTCGTATGAAAAATCGTAGTTATCCGAAAACTGAGGCTGCGCCTCGTGCAACGGCGAGCTGTAGCCAAACGGAATGAAACCCAACAACTGCGAGGCGAGATTCGGTTCGATCGTCACGTACTGGATTTCGTAGTTCTGAGGCTGCTGCGCGTACCGCCCGGCCGAAAAACGAAGCACCGTGTCGGGGCTGACGGTGTAGGTCGCCGAAATTCGCGGCAACCCATAGCCGACCGAATAAGTCGACGGATAGTTGTTCGTCAGCAGAATACCGTCGGTTCCGTTCGGATGCACCGTTTGAACCGGCTTTCCGGTCGAACGGTCGATCGGACAGTCGAATCCGACGAACGGCGTAAAGACGAAGATGCTTTGGGGCGGTTGCGGGATGAAGATCGGCTGCCGCGTAACCGGATTGACGCAGAACTCGCGCCGGGCTGCCGCGAACCAGAAGTTGGTTGCCGGATTGTTGGTGTCGGCGAGACCGTACGCGTCGTTTTCAAAACGAACGGCCGCGTTGATGTTCCAGGCGTCGCTCGGCCGCCACTGATCGCTGAGCGACGCGTTGGTGAGCTTCGGGACGACGGAGTTAATGAAACCTTGATTCCCAAGATACGTAAGGAGCATCGACGCGCCGGCCTTGCACGCCGGGCTCGTCTTTGGCAGCTCGCCGGCGGCGCACGGGTTTTGAGTATTGAAATACGACTGGTACCCCGAGCCGATTGGCGGACCGTACGGCAGGGAGAAGGTCCCTTGCGATATCGTCGAGTTGCACGGCGCGGGATCGCCGAGATTGTAGCTATAGCCGGGAGCAGCCGAAAAGCATTCGGAACCGTTGGTAAAGTTGCTTACCTGCTGCGATCCGGTGTTGTAATACGCGTGGTTGAAGTATCGCAGCGTATTTGAAGTGATGTACGAGACCATGCCTTCGAGCAGATGCTCGCCGGAAAGCTGATCGGCGAACTGCAGCTCCAAGCCGCCCGTGTGCGAATCGACCTCGTATTGGTAGTTCTCGACGCCCAACGTCACGTTGTTCCCGTAGCCGTTCGGACTCGCGCGGTTCGTATTCGAGTAAAAGGTGTAGCCGAAGAGCCTGACGTAGGCCGTCGAGCCGATGTTCTTCTGATACTGCAGCTTGGCAATGTTCGCCGTATCCCAACGCGCGTCGCGCACGTCGGACGGAACGAGCGAGTAGATTTGACTTCCGTTGGCATTGAAAGGACAAGCGTTGGGGACGCCGGTGACGTTCGCGCACCGCGCCGTCGGTGAACCCGGATAATAGTACGCGATCGGATGAGTCGAGGCAGGCGCAAGCCACTGCGTGCCGGCCGGAAACGTATAGGAATCGGGCCACTGATTGACGTTGCCGCCATAAAAGTCCGGCGGGCTTCCCGCAAGCCCATCGTTTTCGATCGCAAGCCCTAGCGGACCGGAGTCGTCGAGGCTCGAGTAATACTGCGTAAAATTCGCGGACGACATATAGAGCAGCTGCACGTCGTCCCGGCCGGCGTCGTGGCGATGCGGGAGCCCCACGTGAACGTTCGCTACGACGTCGCGGCTATCGAACGACGAGGGCTGGCCATAGTTCGACGGATACGAACCAAAACAGCCGGGATCGGTGTACAGCGTGTTTTTTAGCGGGTTGGTGTACGTAAAATTGTTCGTACACGTGGGGTAGACGGCCGGGTAGAACGCCGGCAAAAACGTCGTGACGTGCGCCGGCCAATAGCCGTACGGGATCGAATCGGTGAGGCTCGCGCCGTTGAACTGATCGAAATAGCGGAAGTCCTGATTCGTGCCGCTGATGCCGACGTAGTATGAAAACAGCCGGTCGGGCGTCGAGCCTCCCGCCTCGACACGCGCGTCGTGATAAAATGTCGGCGTCCCGAGCGCGAGGCCGGCCACTGCATAGCCGGGATACGTTCCGGTCTTGATCACTTGGTTGATGAATCCCGCAAGGCCGGTCGCATTCGCATCGGCCTCGCCTCCGCCCGTGTAAATCTGCAGCTCTTGCTGGCCGAGCGTCGTTTCCGAGTTGCCGGGGTAGTTGTCGAACGAACGGTTGATCGGCACGCCGTCGTACTCGTATCCGATTTGATCGAAGTAGCCGCCCCGGATGTAGACGGTTTGGTTGACGCCGACTTGATTGGGCGGCACGTACGCGCCCGGCATTGCGGCGATTGCGGAGTACGCATTGTTGAGTCCGCCGCCGCCGCCGAGCGTCGCGGCCGCCGTGGTCAAACCGGGGTTGACGGAGTAGACGTCGGTGCCGACGCCGGCTTTGACCGGGCTGAGCGCCGACTGCGAGGTGACGTGCGCGATCTGCTTGAGGCTTTTCTGAAGGGCGAGCGAGAGCGACTGGTTTTGATCGGCGAACACCGATATGCCGGCGATCGAAACAAAGATGTAGCCTTCGCGGGAGGCTGAAATTGTGTACGTTTCGGGTGCAAGGGAAAGAAAGGCAAAGCGGCCCGACGCGTCGGTCGTGACGTGCGCGACCTGCGATGGGCTTTCCGCGGTCACGGCAGCACCCGCGATCGGCGCTTTCGTCGCCGCGTCGTAAACCGTTCCGCTGATTGACCCGGTCGTACCGGCGCGCGCGACGGGCGTTAGAAAAACGCACGCCAGCGCCGCGACAATTACAAGCAGCCCGCGCCCCAAGCGTCGCCTACGACTCATGCTTCCTCCGAAATGCAGCAACAGTGAGAAGGCACTTAGCGGCTCGTAGCGGTATGCTCCTTCATTCACGTTTGCGATTTGGAGGCGCGATGAAAGGCTTATTTGCACACAAGATATTCGCGGCAGCCATTGGGATCGCTATCTTGGCCGCCTGCGGAGGAAGCGGCGGCGTTCCAACCGCTGCGCAAGCCCTGCAGGTGCCCGCGAACAGCTTCGGCGATGCTGCCACGAGCAACCTCAGCGGGCAGTTCAGCGGCACGCAGGTCGACAAAGTTCACGGCACAGAAAAATTGAAGGGCTCGTTTGCACAATATGGGAGCGCGGTGGGCGGACCGCTGCGCGCGATCGGCGCGCATACGGTTACGGCCGACGAGGCGTGGGTCATTAGCGGCAGCGCAGTGCACGGGTCGAGCGTCGTGCCCTCGGGCGGCGGCTACTGCACTTTTTCGGTGGAAGGCAAATGGAACGGATCGAACTATCGGCTTACGGGTAAGTTCTACGCCGTTTCGGGATGCTCGGGCGAGCGCGGCACGTTTACGCTCAAGCAACAATGCTTCTACAATCACGGCAGCAGCGACGACGTGCTACCGGATAACGGGCCGCGAAGCTGCTAAAGCGCTAGCGCGGCGGCCACGGCTTGATCGTCGGTCCAGGCCGCGCCCTCGCTCAGGAGGCGTGAAAGCTCGGCATCGTCGATCTCCCTCTTAAGCGCCTCATGCAGCGATGCGATGGTCGCGTCATCGGGCGATAGCAACTTCCAGCCGGCCACGCGCAGCCGCTCTTGCGCGTGACCGATAAGGCGCGCGGACTTACGCGCGTCGTCGGGTTTCTCGATCGCGGCCAGGAACGCAATGGCGAGCGATGCCAGCACTTCGTGGCGAGCGTTTGTCGCGAGGGCGAGCGACCTTCGAGCGAATGGCTCGGCGCGCGCGCGATCGCCGGCCGCAAGATAAGCGCTCGCGATGTCGTTCGTGAGGAAAATCGAGAGCTCTTCGCGATCGTCGATTTGGGCCGCCTGCAGCAGACGATCCGCCGCACCCCCATGGTTTCCGATACTGTTTTCCCAATTCCCCCACCACTGCAATGCGCGCGATACTTCGGCATTTCGGCCGAGCGCGCGAAATAACTCGACGCTCTCGCCAAACCGAGCGCGAACGGCTTCTTCGCCGTCGTCGGCAAACGACTCCGCGCACCGCCGAAGTATGTCGGCAAGGAATCGCCGGTCGCCGCTTTGACGCGCGAGCTGCAAGGCTTCCCGGGCTGCGCTCTTCGCGTCGTCATCGAGCCGCCCTTGAACCGTGGAGCGCGATGCCACCTGCGAAAGCGCTCGAGCCGTTCCGCGCACATCGCCGGCTTGGCGATAGAGGGCCAAAGACAGCGAAGCTTGGTCGAGACACTGCTCCTCCGCGCCGAGCGTGCTGCATAGGGTGGACAAGCCGTATCGTAGGCGTGCTTCGACCGCAACGGGAAGCGCGACGCCGGTCTGCAGGACTCGCCGGCACGACTCCGCGCCTTCAACGAAGAGCCCTAGCCGAAGAAAGACGATCGTCGCATTCGCGGTCAGCTTCGCGCCGAGCTCGAGATCGTTTCCTTCGTCGACGCTCCAGCGAAGCGCGGCTCGAAGGTTCGCGAGATCGTCCTCCACTCGCGTCATCCAATCGAAGCCCGGGCCGCGATCCCATTCGTCATACCACTGCGCGGCGAGCGAGGCGATCGCGCTCGCGTGCAAACGGCGCGTTTGGTCCGTCTCGCCCGCTTCGACGAGTTTTTCCCACGCATACTCGCGAATCGGCTCGAGCAGCCGGTAACGCTCGTCGCGCCCTTCACTTTGAAGGACGAGCGACTTGTCGACGAGCGACGCGAGGAGCTCCAGCACGCGCCATTGCTCGATCTTCGCGTCGCCGAGCACCGCCGTGGCCGCGCCTAACGTGAATCCGCGCTGAAAGACGGAAACACGGCGCAAGCCGCGTCGCTCATCGTCGTTCAGGAGATCGTAACTCCAGTCGATCAGCGCCCGCATCGTCTGTTGACGCGGGCGCCGGTCGCGGCCCCCGCTCAAGAGGCGCAGCTCTAGATGCGAAGCCAGCGTTTCGACCGACATCGTGCGAATGCGCGCTGCAGCAAGTTCGATCGCCAATGCTATTCCGTCCAGACGATCGCAGATCGCTTCAATCACGGCTTTTTGGGGTTCCAATTGGAATGACGGATTGGCGGCCAAAGCGCGATCGGCAAAGAGTTTCAAAGCGGCGTCGCGATCGAGGGACGATAAGCGGTAGACGCGCTCGGCGGAGATATCCAGCGGCGAGCGGCTCGTGGCGAGTATCGCAAGATGCGGGCAACGATCGATCAGTTGGGAGACGATGACGGCCACGTCGGAGACCAGATGCTCGCTGTTGTCAACAAGGAGCAACAATTCGCGCTTCTGGAGATACGAGACGAGATCCGCAAGCGGATCTCCCTCGGAGGAAGGCTCAGCGCCCACTGCCGAGAGGATCGTTCCGGCGATGAGCGCCGCATCGCCGACCGACGATAGGTCGACGAACCAGACGCCGTCGCGCCGGTCGTTGAGCCTTCCGGCGCCAACTTCCAACGCCAGTCGCGTCTTGCCGATTCCGCCGGCTCCGACAAGCGTGACGAGAGGCCCGGCATCGAGAAGAGACTCCACGCGCGCAATATCGTCGTACCGGCCGACGAAGCTCGTCGTCTGGCGCGGCAGATTGTTCGGCGGCGTCTTAAGCGCGCGCAACGGCTCGAACTCCGAGCGCAGCCCTTCAGCCATGGGCTGATAGACGCGTTCGGGTTCTTTGATGTCGCGCAGCGGGAGTACGCCGAGATGCCGGAGCGTTACGCCAATGGGTAGCCGAGCCAGCGCGAGATCGGCCGCGTCACCGGAGAGCAGGATCTGGCCGCCGTGACCAGCGCCGAGCAGACGCGCCGCGCGATTGACGGCGATGCCGAAATAGTCACCGTCGCGCTCGTCGGTCTCACCCACATCGACTGCCATACGGACGAAGAGACCGTCCACAGCGGTAAAGTCCTCGCGGTCGAGTTGCCGCTGCGCCTCAACCGCCGCCTCGAGCGCCTCGCTTGCGGTGGGAAACGCCGCACAGAATGCATCGCCGACCGTTTTGAATACATACCCGCCGCACGATTCAAGGCGCGCGCGCAAGATTCGGTCGTGACGCCTTAGCGCGTCGCGCATCGCCTCGCCATAGCGCTCCCACCGCCGCGTGCTGCCCTCGACGTCGGTAAACAAGAACGCGACCCGTCCGGTAGGGATAACCCTACACATGCGTTTTCGTCCTTCGCGAAGGCTGCCGGGCGGTCCTCAATAATACCGAGGAATGACAAAGTTCATTACGGTCAAGGTCAATGACGTGCGCGATCTCTTTCGAGAGCACGAATTCGATCCGTTCAACGACGACGCCGATCGGATCGACAGCATCGCTCAAATGGCGCAGTTCCCCAATATCGTTTCGCAATTACAAACGCTCGAATTGCGGGTGCTCGTTCCGGCCGCGGCGATCACGCAGGAGACCGAAGCGCAGGTCCGTCATGCGCTTTCGCGATACTCCGCGCACATGGTCATGCAAGTTCGCCGGAAACTGGCCGCGATGCGGTGGGTCGGCCTGCGCACGTCCCTAATCGGCTTGGTCTTCTTCGGCATGAGCCTTGCGGCGGCCGCGGCGGTCGGTCGCGCGCTCTTCATTCCCGAAGGCTTGCGCACGCTCGCAAGCGAGAGCCTCATCGTCGCCGGATGGGTGCTCCTTTGGCAACCGCTCGATACGCTCGTGCAGGGATGGTGGCCGCAATGGGAAGAGGAGCGTACGTTCCGCGCGATCGCGGCGTTGCCGTTGCGCCTCGAAGCGTTCTAGCGTCCGACGGCGGCCTTCCTCTCGCCTCGGTCGGGCCGCGCAAAGAACAACGTCATCGCCAACGCCGCAAGCACCGCCCCGATGCACGGACCGAGCGCGTAAATCCAAATGATACCGTAGGCGCCGCCGATGATTTGCGGCGGAATCGACCGTGCCGGATTCATCGAAGCACCGCTGATCGGCCCGGCAAAGAAGCCGCACGC
>JAFAHB010000060.1 GCA_019237435.1 Vulcanimicrobiota bacterium | reverse complement strand
GATGATTCGGCGCTCGGAGCGCTGGCCGCCGTACGCGCGGCCAACCTGACCGGAAAGCTCGTTTGTCAGGCCGTCGGGAAGAGCGGCAGCATTGCAATCGTCGACGAACCCGAAGTCACGAGCGTTCAAGATCGCGTCAAAGGCTTCAAGGAAGCCATCGCGCAGCTCTGTCCCGGCGTTACCATCGTTGCCGACGTGGACTCGGGCGGGACGCGTGACAAGGCGAGCAGCGATACCGGCGACATTTTGCAAGCGCATCGCGATCTCAAAGGCATCTTCGGCATCAACGATGATTCGGCGCTCGGCGCGCTGGCCGCGGTAAAAGCCGCGGGCATGACGGGAACGGTCGCGATCGTCGGTTACGACGCGACGCCCGAAGCGCGCACTGCGATTGCAAGCGGCGAGATGTATGGTGACGCGATTCAGTATCCGGCTAAGATCGGTTCGACCACGATCGACGTCATCAACGCATATTTTGGAGGAAAGAAACCGCCGCCGGTCGTGAAGATCGGCGTGGGAACCTACACGCGCACGAACGCTCAAGCTAGCCCCTAACACGTGCCGCCGCTGCTGGAGATGCGCGGAATCGGGAAGAGCTTTCCCGGCGTGCGCGCGCTGTCCGACGTTTCGCTGACGCTCTCCGCCGGCGAGGTCTTGGTCTTGGTCGGCGAAAACGGCGCCGGAAAATCGACGTTGATGAAGATCCTCGCCGGCGCTTTGCAGGCCGACGAGGGCGAAATCTCGATCGACGGCGCGCGCGTCCGCATCGAGACGCCGCAGATCGCCCAGCATTTGGGCATCGGAATGATCTATCAAGAGTTCACGCTGGTACCGCAGCTGACCGCGCCGGCAAACATCAACCTCGGCGCCGAGCCGACGCGATCGGGCTTGATCGATTTCGCTGCGGCTCGGCACACGGCGCGCCGCGTCCTTGACGAGCTGGGGCTGCAGCTGCCCCTCGATATCCCGGTCTCGAAGCTTTCTGTCGGACAACAGCAGCTCGTTGAGATCGCCAAAACATTGGCAAAGTCGGCGCGGATCATCGTCATGGACGAGCCGACGGCCGCGCTCTCCGATCGGGAGATCGAGCGGCTCTTCGCTATCGTGGCCAAGCTCCGCGCGGCGGGTGCCGGAATCATTTACATCTCGCATCGTATGGAGGAGCTCTCGCGAATCGCCGACCGAGTGATGGTGATGCGAGACGGCAAGGTCGTCGCCACTCGCAACGCAAGCGAGTTCCCCACCGATGAAATCATCGCCGCGATGGTAGGGCGCCGGCTTGCCTCGCACTTTCCGGAGCTTCCCGCACCAGAGCCCAAAGCGCCGACGCGTTTGGACGTGCGCGGCTTGCGGCGGGGCGGGATCGTCAACGACGTGTGCTTTTCCGTTCGCGGCGGCGAAATCGTAGGACTCGCCGGATTGATCGGAGCCGGACGCACCGAGATCGTGCGCGCGATTGCCGGCGCCGACGCGCCTGACGGTGGAGAGATACGCATCGACGGCACGCTGGTCCGCAACGGCCGCATCGGCCAAGCAATTGCATCGGGCATTGCGTTCATTACCGAAGATCGGAAAGCGCAAGGCCTGGTCCTCGGGATGACGGTGCGCGAGAACGTCACGCTCGCACACCTTGCCGACTTTGTCGACCGCGATTTGCTCGTCGACGTCGCGCGCGAGCGCGCCGCTACGAAACGTATGATCGACGAGCTGCAGATCCGAACTCCGGGAACCGAGCAGCTCGTTCGAAATCTCTCCGGCGGCACGCAGCAGAAGGTCGTGCTGGCGAAGTGGCTGCTCGGTAACGCGCGCGTCTTTCTCTTCGACGAACCCACGCGCGGCATCGACGTGGGCGCGAAGATCGAAATCTATAAACTCATGGTGGAGCTGGCTCGTCGCGGCGCCGCGCTCGTCATGGTCTCGAGCGATTTACCGGAGGTGCTGGGAATGTCCCACCGCATTTTGGTGGTGCGCGACGGGCGGATCGCGGCCGAATTCGCGCGCGCCGACGCAACGCCCGACCGCGTCATCGCCGTTGCCACCGGCGCGGCTGCATGAAGAATCGCGAGCGGCTCGCTTACTGGCTGCGCATCGCGGGTGCGGCCGTATTCGTGCTGCTGCTGGTTGCCGTCGTCGACGCGGCGTCGCGCGGATCGTTTCTGGAGCCGAGCAACATCGTGCGCGTATTGCGGCAGATCACGTACAACTGCATTCTCGGCGTCGGCCAAACGTTCGTCATTATTACAGCCGGTATCGATCTTTCAATCGGGTCGCTGGTATCGCTGACGGGCGTCGTATGGCGACGATTGCGAATGCATTGCCGTTCAGCGGCGTCGGACTCTTGATAGTGACGCTGCTCGTCGGACTCGTGGTGGGCGGCGCAGCGGGCTGGATCAACGCACTGCCGGTCGT
>JAFAHB010000029.1 GCA_019237435.1 Vulcanimicrobiota bacterium | reverse complement strand
GAGCAGCGCCACGGTCGCATCGTTATCGACGTCGCCGCGTGCGTCCAAGATTCCGCAATGGCCGTGGCTCGTGTATTCGCAAGCGCAAAGATCGGCCATTACCAGCATCTCCGGGAGCGCCGCTTTGATCGTGCGGATCGCTCGCTGCACGATGCCGTCGGGGTCGTAGCTGCTCGAGGCCGCGGCGTCCTTCGATGCCGGAATTCCGAAGAGGAGGACGCTCTTGATTCCGAGCGTGAAAAGCTCTCGCGCGTGCGCGACCGCTGCTTCGAGCTCGAAACGCTCGATGCCGGGCATTGCTTCGATCGGCCCCGCGTCGCGCGAGCGCTCGGCCACAAAGATCGGCTGCACCAGCTGCTCGACGGCGACGCGATGCTCGCGCACCAGCGCGCGCACCACCTCGCTGCGGCGCAAACGCCGCGGGCGCAAAAGGATCATTCTTCGATCACCGTTCGCTCCCACATGGAGGACTTCAACTGTTGCGCGAGCTCCTCGCCGAGCAGTTGCGCCGCTTCGAGCGTCGAAATCGTTCGCTCGACGCGCACTTTCGCCGGCGGTTGCGCCGCCGGGGCGTAGAACGCGTCGACGATCATAGTTTCGCCCGCAAAATGCGCGTGGATCCCGAGCGGCGTGCTGCATCCCGCGCGCATCGCGCGCAGCGCTGCCCGCTCGCAGACGATGCACAACTCGGACTGGGGATCGTTGACCGCATCGCGCACCAGATCGTAGAGGCGATCGTCGCCGGCGCGCATCTCGACAGCGAGCGCGCCTTGCCCGACCGCGGGCACGACGCGATCGATCGGAAACGGCACGACGTATTTTGCGCCCGCGCCAAGCCGCTCCAAGCCGGCCACCGCAAGCACGATCGCATCGTATTGGCCGCCGGCGAGCTTGCGCAGTCGCGTGTCGACGTTGCCGCGCAGCGGTTCGTAGCGGAGGTCGGGTCGCAGCGCCGTAAGAGCGGCGCGGCGCCGCGGGCTGGACGTGCCGACGACCGCGCCCGCCGGCAGCGATTCGAAATCGCAGTAGCGTTCGCTGCAGAAAGCGTCGCGCGCATCCTCGCGCGCAGAAATAGCCGTGATGCGCATATCGTCGGGCATCGAACCGGCGAGGTCCTTGCACGAATGAACGGCAAAGTCGGCGCGGTGCTCGCGAAGCGCGGCCTCGAGCTCTTTGACGAAAACGTTGACCTCGCCGAGCTGCTCGATCGGTGTGCGCCGGTCTCGGTCGCCGGTGGTCGTCACGCCAAGCAGCGTGGTGACGACCGCGCATTTCGCCAGCGCAACGGCGACGGTTCGGCTTTGGACCATCGCCAACGCGCTGCGTCGCGTCGCACAGATCGCGGTGACGGGCGGCCGCGCGAGCTCCGCAATCGGCCGCATCGCAAGCGCGCGCAAGATCGGCGCGCGCTCCTGCTGCGCGAACGTTTCGATGGCGTACGATCGCATGCGCGCGAGCGTGCGCAGTGCATCGGCGTATGACGCGTCCAGGCCGTCGGCGAGCTGCTCGACGACGCGGCGCGAGAACGCCGGCGCGTTCCCGTCGGAATCGACGCTGATGGTCAGCTCGCCGACGTGCCGTGTCGCCGGCATCGTGAAATCACCCCGAGCGGGATCGGTCGCGTCGCATACCAGCGCGTGCGCGGCTTTCGCGTCGGCGACGATTTGCGCGTTGAGGTTTGAATCGTCGGTTGCGACGACGACGATTGCGGCGTCGTCCAGATCGGGCGTCTGGTAACGACGCTGCGCGAACGCGACGCGGTTCGCTTTCAGAAACGAATGCAAGCGCTCGTCGATCCGTTCGGCGACGACAAAGAGCGCAAATCCGGCGCCGGCAAGCGATTCGGCCTTTCGCGCCGCGACGTCGCCTCCGCCGACGATTACGGCTCGGCGACCGTTCGGCCGGAGCGAAATGGGAAGCATAGTAATTTGACAATGAGTTCCGCGCCCGGCAGCTAAAAACCGCCTCGTGACGGGCCGCTATTGATGATCGAACGGCAACCAGCCCGAGCGGCCTTGGTCGGCGCGCTCGTGGCCGCGCTCATCACGCTGCCGGGTTTATGGGTCGGCACGCTTTGGGACAACAGCGAAACGGCCTACGGTGAGGTCGCGCGGGAAATTCTGCTGACGCACGACTGGGTCGTCATGCATCTCAATGGCGTGCCGTACTTCGTTCAGCCGCCGCTCTATTTTTGGTTCGGCGCGGCGTTCGCGCTGTTGATCGGACCGACGGCCTTTGCCTTGCGACTTCCGTCGGCGCTTGCGACGATCGCGCTTGGCGCCTTCACCGGTTATGCCGTTGCGCGCCAGGCGGGAACGCGCGTGGGCATCTATGCTGCGGTCATTCTGTCGACCTGTTTGATGCAGGCGGTTATCGGACGGCTCGCGATCATGGACGCGCTGCTCGACTTGGCGGTCGCGATGACGATCTTTTGGTGGTTTCGCGCTCTCGAGACCGGACGAGACCGATACGTCGTCTATGGTTGGATCGCCGCCGGCGGCGGGTTCTTGGCAAAGGGATTGGTAGCGCCGGCCGTCGCGCTCTTGGTCATCGTGCCGTTCTATCTGTGGAATCGCCGATCCGAAACAATGCCGGTGCCGTCACCGCGTGCATGGCTGGCGGGCGTTCTCGTCTTTCTCGTCGTCGTTCTTCCGTGGACGCTCTCGCTCGTCGCGCACTACCATCTCTTTCCGCTCCAAAAGCTGATCGGCGAGTACACGATCGGGCGCTATACCAGCGTCGTTGAAAACCAGTCCGGGCCGGTGTGGTATTACGTACCCGTCGTCATTCTCGGGTTCTTTCCCTGGATTGCTTTCTTGCCGATGGCCATCGTCTATGGCGTTCGCTGCCTGCATGATGAGCAGCGCGATCCGCGGATGGCGCGGCTCGTTCGCCTGGCGTTCACGTGGATCGTCGTGCCGCTGCTTTTCTTCAGCTTTGCCGAGACGAAGCTCTCCAACTACATCGCGCTCGAATTTCCAGCACTCGGGCTCGTCACGGCACTCTATTTCGAGAGCGTTGCACGCAAGGGCGGAAGCCGCTCGGCGATCGTCTCGGCGGCGACGGTGCCGGTGACGATCGGCGCGCTCGCGTTCGCCATTTGGCTCTTTACGCGCAACAATCGCTTGACCGCCGAGATCGCGCGCGCCGTTCCACCGCTAGCCGACATGGGCGCCGCGATCTTTGCAGGCTCGCTGCTGACGGCACTGCTCGTCGCTCGCGCGAAGAGCGCGCGCTATGCGCCCTACGCGCTCGCGCTTGCGGCAATAATTGCTGTCGACGTGCTCGCGGTCGGCGTCTTGCCGCGTGCCGAGGCTTACAAGCCGGTGCCGCGATTAGCGGCGATCATCGAGCGCGAGCGCAAGCCCGGCGACGCCGTCGCGATTCAGAACGTCTCGGGCGGCAACGCGCTGCTTTTTTATACGCATCCGGCCGTCGCGGTGCTCGCCGCGCCGGGGCAACTCGATCCGCAGAGCGACGGCGCCGATCCGCGCGCATTCATTTGCACCGCGCGCCGCGCCTGGGTCGTTCTTCCGGCCGAGCCGTCGGCGTACGATCCGTCGTACGGGCGCCGGCGGCGCGTCGTCGCGGTCGATCGAAAGGCCGCGCTCCTTCTCTACTACGGCACACCTTGCCGCTGATTCTAGGGCTTGTAGCCGGCGACTTGAGATTCGGTCACGGCCGAGGCTTTATTGTTGCCGAGCGATCCGCGGATGTACGTGATGACGTCGGCGATCTGCTTGTTCGTCAGCGTGCCCTTCCACGGCGGCATCTGGCCGTGATAAGTTTGTCCGTTGACCGTAACCGGAGTGCTCAAACCGTTGAGCACGATCCCGATCACCTTGTTTGGATCCCCCGTTACGACGGGATTGTTGGCAAGCGGGGGAAACGAACCAGGCACTCCCTGACCGGTCGCGCCGTGACACGACGCGCAATTTCCAGAAAAGACCGACGCACCCGCTCCATTGCTTGAAGACTGCGGCGCTCCGGCCGATGGCCCGGGCGGAGGCGTCGAGGCCAGCACGACGGACTCCGGCGGCGACGCCGGCGCGGCCGCCTGTTTGATCATCGTCGTAATCTGCCCGAATGCGGTCAAGCCGAGAATAACGCACACGACCACCGTCGCGGTCCAAAGCAAACCGGTGCGCGGACCGAAGCTGCGCGTCTTGCTGCGGTCGAGCCACGGCAGCAATAGGATGACGATCAAAAACAGCGTCGGCCCGATGATCGTCGCGATAAGCTCGGTGCCGATGGCGAGCGGCCCGAGATGAATTTCGGGCGGCACCAGCGCGAGCAAGCCGAAGAGCGATAAGAAATACCACGCCGGATAGGGCACGAAGAACTTCGTCGGATCGGCTTTCTGGTCGAGATACGGCGGTGCGGTCAGGGCGAGAAAGCAAATAATGACAAAGACGATGAACGAAAAGGCGCCGTCCATGAACATTTGATCCGGCCAGAATCGCCCCAATTTGAGATTGCGGTGATCGTCGACGACCGGACCGGCCGAACCGTTATGGCGGAAGATCGCGAGATGGGCGCCGACGAGCGCCACTAAGACGGCCGGCATCAGCCAAACGTGCAGCCCGAAGAAGCGATTGATCGTGGCCGTTCCCATGCTGCCGCCGCCCTGTGC
>JAFAHB010000176.1 GCA_019237435.1 Vulcanimicrobiota bacterium | reverse complement strand
GCCCAGGCCCCAAAGAATGCTCACCACGAACCAGGCGATTTTCTTCAGCGTCGTGAGATCGCCGCGGGTCAGCAGATTGATCCACATCAGGATCATCGCAATCGGGTGAAGGAAGATCGAGAGCAGTATTTCGAGCAAGAGCTTCATAATCACATACCTTTCCCCGCAAGGAGCCGACCGTGAAGCACGACGTTACGCCCGAAGTCCACAAGAGCGAGGAGCAGTGGAGATCCGAGCTCGATCCGCAGCGTTATCACGTGCTGCGCGAAGCGGGCACCGAAGCGCCGTTTACAGGCTCCCTGCTCCACGTTAAGGACGACGGCTCCTACGTTTGCGGCGCCTGCGGTCAAACGCTTTTCGAATCGGACGCAAAGTTCGATTCACACTGCGGCTGGCCCAGCTTCACGCATCCGCACGAACAAGAGAACGTCAGGCTCATTGACGATCGCTCGCACGGTATGCATCGCACCGAGGTTCGATGCAAGCGCTGCGATTCACACCTCGGCCACGTCTTCGACGATGGCCCCGTCCCTCGAGGTACACGCTATTGCATCAACTCAGCTTCGCTCGACTTTCAGCCTGCTTCGCGGCGATGACGCTTGCCGGAACGATCGGTACGGCATCGGCAGCGCAGACGGTCAAGGTTCTCTACGCCGGCTCGTTGGTGACGCCGATGGAGGGGCCGATCAAGACGGCGTTGCGTACACAAGGGATTGACTTTCAAGGGGAGCCCGGCGGAAGCAAAGAGCTCGCCAACCTGATTCGCGCCGGTTTGCGCTCGCCCGACGTTTTCATCAGCGTCGATCCTAAGAACGTCGCCGAGCTTGGCGGTCGCGTTGCGTCGCAAACGACGTTCGCCGGAACGAGTCTTGGGGTTGCATGGGCGCCGCATTCCCGTTTCGCGTCGCTCTTCGAAAGCGTGCTTGCGCGAAGCACGACGCTGCGGCTGGCGCTCGGGCGTCCCGGACTGATGATCGGCCGCACGGATCCGCAGCTCGATCCCAAGGGCGTCTACACGATCGAAGGCGTTACCCGATGGCTCGGGTCACAAGGCGAGCAGCGTCTTTTCGGGGCACCGGAGAACCCATCGCAGATTTTTCCAGAGCAGGATCTCTTGGCGCGAATCGATACCGGTCAAGTAGACGTCGGTTTCGTCTATCGCACCGAGGCGGTAGCCCGTGGCTATCAGTTCATCCCCCTTCCCGGTGCAGCTGCGCTCACCGATCGCATCACCTATACGCTCGCGGTGATGAAAAGCGCGAGCGATCCTGCCGCCGCGCAAGCCTTCGCTGAATTCATCCTAACGGGGGAGGGCCGCCGCATCTTGGAGCGCGCCGGCCTCGAGTACCGCTCCTGACGGCCAAAGCACAGTTTCCGGACGAGCAGGATCCGCACGGAGGCTTCAAGCGCCAAGAAGACGCGTTTCGGGATTGGGTTCGAGCGGACGGCAGCTCAGGATTCTCCGTCGAGCCCGGGCGTTATCACCTTTACGTTTCGCTTGCCTGTCCGTGGGCGTCCCGAATCGTCATCGTGCGCAAGCTTAAAGGGTTGGAGTCTGCCGTCGGCATGACCGTCGTCGACCCGATCCGCGACGATCGCGGCTGGCGCTTCATGCCCAGCGAGCCCGATCCAATCAACGGCTGGGCCTTCTTGAGCGAAGCCTACTTTGCTACCGACCCAGCTTATCGCGCGCGCGTAACCGTCCCCGTGCTTTGGGACAAAAAACGCGAACGGATAGTGAGCAACTCCGACGACGACATCATGCGGATGTTCGAAACCGAGTTCGACGCGGTCGCGCAGAACCCGCAGCTCGATCTCTATCCGGCCGCGCTGCGCGACGATATCGACGAACTCAACGATTTTCTCTACGAAACATTCAACAACGGTGTCTATCGGGCGGGCTTTGCAACCTCACAATCGGCGTACGAGGAAGCGGCCTTCGGCGTTTTTACGACGATCGACGCAATGGAGGAGCGTTTAGCGTATCAGCGATACCTATTCGGAACCTCGCCGGTCGAAACTGATTGGCGCTTCTTCGTGACGCTCGTCCGCTTCGATCCCGTCTACTACGGCCACTTTAAATGCAATCTTCGGCGGATCGCCGATTATCCCAATCTCTACGGATACTTACGCGATCTGTACCAGATTGACGGCATCGCGGAGACCGTTGATTTCGACCAGATCAAGCGCCACTACTACGCGACGCACGACGACATCAATCCGACACGGATCGTTCCCATCGGGCCCATCATGGACCTGAACTCACCGCACGACCGCGACCATCTCACGGTCTCGTCTTAACGCCGAGTCAGTACGGCGCTCCCTGTGGCGCTGGCGGACTCACCGCTACGCCGGCGTAGCCGCCGCCCGTCACCGTCAGGCCTTCGATCGCGTGTTTGTCGGGGCCGGGATAAACGTATCGCTGCAGTTGTCTCGTACTCAAGCTCGGATTCTCGACCCACGCGTGCTTCTCGCGCTTGTCGAGCGCGACGCCGAACGATCCCGCATGCTTCTTGGCAAAAAGGTTCGTCATGGTCTTTGAGCCCGGCGCGAAATCGCCGCACGCGACGGACTGATCGCAAACCAGTAACGCGCCGCTCGCGGTCGTTTGTATGCCGCCCGGAGCTTGCAGTGTGATTCCGAGGTCCGTTGGCGAGCCCGCGCCGCCGAACCACTCGTCGATCCGACCGCTGCCGCTGGGTCCGTTGACTTCGATATAGGTGACGTAGAGATTTCCCTGGTTGTCGACGGCGTCGTTGACGGCGTAGTTCATGTGCGGATCGCTGAGCGTTCCCGTCGGCGTCGTGCTTCCGCCCGCATAGACCTCTACGACACCGTTGTTTCCGCTGGCGCAACCTTTCGTATAGTCAAAGAAATTCGTGACGTAAACGGTGCCCGATGCATTATCGACGGCCACGTCCGAGGCGGATCCTTGTGAATCTTGCAGAGTTTTGATCGGCGTGGATTTACCGGGCGCGAACTCGAGCACGCTCGAGAATTGACTCTTGCAGTCGCCGCTGATCGCAACCCACAAGTTGCCCTGCTTGTCCACGAACAGCCCTTGGGGGTTCGTCACGCCGGTAATCTGGCCGCAGGGCGTCTTGGCATTATGCGTTTGATCGTAGATATAGACCGAGTTGTTATAGGAAGTCACGTACGCCAGCGATTTGCCGCAGCCTGACGCCTCCATGCGCGGCGCAAACGGCACGCTGTTGCTGCTGGGCGCGAACGACCCCGGCGGGGTCGACGCCGGGCCTCCGCACGCGGCAAGCGCAGCGACCGACATGGCAAACGCCGGGCCCAAGCCGGCAACGGCAATTAAACGGCTGCGAATCATAAAACGCACCTCCAGGAAGGGTGCTGCGACGGTACCGGCTGACGGACCTACAACGCCGGGGCGACTATCTTGACATCGAACATATGTTCGATTAGCATGAATCTCCAATGGCATCGGCAGCTCTTCAGGCGTCTTCCTCAGACCGGGCTGCGACGCGAGAAGCTCCGGGCAAGCTGAAGGCCTTCGAGCTGCTCAAAGTCAGCCTGAGCACGAAGCCTTCATTGCCCGTCGAGGCGTTGATTCCGACTGCCATTCCGCAGCTCGACCGGTTGCTTGGAGGCGGCCTTCCCGCCGGCTCGGTCGTCACCCTCGAGGGGGCAACGGGCCGGTGGAGTCTCGCAGCCGGTCTCGTTGCCGCCATGACGCGGCGCAGCTTTGTGGCGATCCTCGACGACGGCGGCCTTTACCCGCCGGCTTTGGCCGAAACGGGGGTCTGCCTCGAACGAGTCTTGGTCGTTCCTGCTCGCAAGGCACTTGCGATGGCCCGCGCAGCCGATATTCTCTTGCGCTCGCGGATCTGCAACTTGGTGCTCATGCCGGTCGCGACGTTGCGCGATGCGGTTTGGGAACGGCTCGCACTGCTCGCACAGCGCGGCGGCGTGCTCTTGATCGTCGTGGCTGCCCGGTCCGGCGCCGCGTTGAGCGCCGCGGCCGGCGTGCGTTTGCATTGCGCGCTCGAGCGGATCGTTATTAACGGAGAGCGGGGGCTCTGGGCAACCGTGGGCGGATTCGACGTTTGCGTTGACGTGCGCAAGCACAAGCACATGGCGGCGGTGGGCAGCGCCCACGTGCGCATAGGTCATGCTCCTTTGCGTTAGCGTCGCCGCTGATTCCATCGACGGCCAAGCGCTCTGGGAGGAGATGCTCGATGCGCTTGACGCCGTCTCGCCGCTTGTGGAAGACGTTCGTCCGGGCCTCGCCTTTCTCGAGATGCACGGCATTGCCGGCAACGCGTGCTCCCAAATTACACATGCTCGTGAGGCGCTCGCCCGTTTTGGATGCGCGATGCGAATCGGAGCCGGATCGAATAAAATCGCCGCTCAAGCAGCAGCGCACCTGGGCGATGGAACGATCTGCGAACCAGGAACCGAACGCGCGATGCTCGCGGCGATGCCGTTAGAGATGCTCGAAATCGATCCGGAAATTATCGCGCGCTTGCGATTGCTCGGAATCGATCGGATCCGCGATCTCGCGCGGTTACCCCATGGACCTTTCGTGCGTCGCTTCGGCACGGCGGCGGCGAGCTGGCACGAACTCGCGCGCGGCGTCGATC
>JAFAHB010000169.1 GCA_019237435.1 Vulcanimicrobiota bacterium | reverse complement strand
GAAACGAAAATCGTTGCGTTGCCGCCTGAAATCATGTTCTTCTCCTTTACGGTACGGGATCATGATGCGCCATTTCGTGTAGAATGAAAAGAGCCACGCAGGAGGACCACTTTTGATTGCGCGCACCGAGACGCGGGTGCCCTACGTCGTCTTGGAGCGCGGCGGTCAAGAACCGCTCCACCGGCAAATCGCACGGCAGATCGCGGCGTCGATCGCTGCCGGGACGCTCGACCGGGAGGCGCGATTGCCCTCGTCGCGCTCACTTGCGAGAATTTTGCGCGTCTCGCGCAACACCGTCGTTACGGCTTACAGCGAACTGATTGCAAGCGGCCTGATTCGTTCGGTGCGAGGCGCCGGGGTGCGCGTCAACGGCGGGGCACCCCTCTCGGGCATGCCGCTCGCCGGCATGCAGGGTCTCGTCGAGGCAGCCCATTCCCCCTCAACCGTTTTGCAGATCGAAGACTCCGACGCCAATCCGATCTACATCAGATACTAAGGAGTCAAGGCAAAAACGATTCCGCAGCCGCGGGAATGGAAGCACCTGGAATTCCCGCCGTAATAGGTCGTTCCGTACAACGTGCCTTTGACGTCGATCAAGCCCGCAAACGGATTCTCCCCATCGGCGTCGCCACCGCTGAAACTGTACAGTACCTTTTCCTCGCCGGTCGCCGTAACGCTAAAGACGGTTCCGTCAGCATTCGCGCCGCCGTAAGCGGTCGTCCCGTACAGCCTGCCGCTGCGGTGGACCAAGCCCGCCCACGGATACCCGCCGTCGGAGCCGCCGCCGAAACTGTACAGAACGTTCTCTTTGCCGGTCGTCGTGACGCTAAAGACGGTTCCGCAACCGCCGGTGCTGCCGCATTTCGAGCCGCCGTAAACCGTCGTGCCGTACAGCGTGCCATTGACGCTCAGTAAGCCCGCCGACGGCGCCGCTCCGTCGGCGGAGGCGTCGAACCGGTGCAGCACCTTCTCTTTTCCGGTCTTCGTCACGCGGAAGACCGTCCCGCAACCGCTGGCACACCCCGAGCCTCCTTCATAGGTCGTGCCGTACAGCGCGTCATTGACGTCGATCAATCCGGCCGCCGGATAAGACCCGTCGGAGCCGCCACGAAAACTATAGAGCACCTTCTCTATGCCGGTCGTCGTTAGGCTAAAGATGGTTCCGTAATTCTTCGTGCCACCCATATAGGTCGTGCCGTACAGGGTGCCGTTCACGTCGATCAACCCGGCCACCGGGTACGTCCCGTCTTGGGAACCGTTACCGAAGCCGTAGAGCACTTTCTCCTCGCCGGTCGTCGTGATGCTGAAAACAATGCCGGCATTATGCGGTCCGCCGTAGTGGGTGGTGCCGTACAGCGTGCCGTTGACGGCGATCAAGCCCGCGTACGGCCACTCGCCGTCGAGACCGGTGAACCGGTGGAGCACCTTTTTCGTGCCGGCGGTCGTTACGCTAAAGACGGTTCCAAGGCCGTTTATGCCGCCGTAATACGTCGTGCCGTACAGCGTGCCGTCGACGTCGAGCAAACCCGCTTCCGGCTGCCCTCCGTCGTGGGGGAGGAAGCGCAACAGCACTCCGTAGGACGATGCAGGCGCTACGCCTTGCGCCATTTCCACGCTGCGCGGCATCGCAGGCGGAGGGCTGATTGACGGCTGCAACCCGCCGCATCCGGCAAGCAATGTCGCCAATACGCTAACTCTGAGCGCACAGCGGTCAAGCTTCAAACGATTCACCCGCTTAGCTCCTTTCGCAGATGCGAATACCGCGCGCGGCCGGGTCCCTCAGAGTGATTTCGGGCTTAGAGCCACTCCGAGCGGCTGAAGCAGGCCCTGTGAGATCGTTCCGGTCTGTTTCCAACCGCGCTCAGCCCGGAAGATCGCAACGTAACCGGTGCTGCCGTAGCTGACGTCGGCAACGTACATGAACTTGTCGCGACGTCCAAATGTCAGCTCAAACGGTTGCGGGCCTGCGGAGAACTGCTTGCTATACTGCGTTTGGCCCGGAGGATAGATCTGAATGTAACCTTGAACGAAATTCAGCGTGTCGTTCGCCACGACCAGATCGCCTTTTTCATCGAAGCCGATGCCTCGCGGGTTGGTCAATCCGGCTAAGCCCAGGTTCGTTCCGGTCGTTTGACCCGGTTGAAACTCATAGACGGTAGCATTAGTGAGGGTGACGTACAAGTTGTCGGACGAGTCCAGCGCCAGATCCATCGGAGACCCGCCGGTTTGACTGAGCTGGATGGTTAGATCGGGGGTCGTGCTGTGCGGCGGATACTCGGTGATGCAGATGCATCCCTCGAATCCTTGCGCGATGTATACGCGGTCGTCGGCGCCGACGATGACATTAACCGGATTCTGACCCGGGGTGTAGGTCTCAAACGGCGTCGTCTTCAGGGGATGATAGACGGTGACGGTCGTTGCCGCCGCGTTGCTTACGTAGAGGTTGCCTCGCTTATCCATGCCGAGGCCGTCCGGAGTGCTAATCCCGTTCGTGATTTGACCGATGGGCTGCGGGTTGCTCACGCCGGCTTTGTAGATTTCGACGGCGTTGCTGTCCTGATCCGACACGTACACGAGTCTCTCGTTGCGGCCAACGTCAGGCGAGATCCATCCGTCCGTGCGGGGCAAGTTGAGCTTCGTTACAATGCTCTGCGTCGCAACGCCTGTCACGTTGTCTATTCTTAGTTGAGGAGGGTTCGAGGCTCCGCCGAGGCCGTTTTGACCAGCGCAGGCGGGAAGAACGAAGGTGGCTAGCGCCACGCAGAAACCGGGTAATCTGCTCCTGAATACCATGATGATCTCCTTCGCGGGAGTAATTTAGCAGTAGGCGTCGTGGTCCTTCGACTCCCGCGCGTTCGCGCCGGAGTTTATCCTGAGCGAGCGTAGCGAGTCGAAGGACTCAGGATGACACGTGAAAGGCGTTAGTCGTTGTCGGGGCTGCGGTTGTCGGGCGGCAGCGCCAAAAAGTAGTGCGCCGAGAGCGGGGACGCGATGCGCTTGAAGTGATGCGGCTTCGCGCCGAAGTTGAAGCAATCGGTCAAATTGTTTGCGTTTTTATCGGTCGTTCCGAGGGAGCCGAGACCAAACGTCTTCTCGATGAACTTGAGAATGCTGCCGAACTCGTAGTTCACGTGCGAAACGTAGCCAGCCTTCGCATATGGCGAGATCACCAGCAACGGGACGCGAAAGCCGAGCTCGTACGGATTGCGTACGGTAGGAACGACGTGGTCGAACCAGCCGCCCCAATCGTCCCAGGTCACGATGATCGCCGTCGTGTTCCAATATGGAGAGTAGCCGACCGTATTGACGACCGAGGCGACCCACGAGGGGCCGGATCCGTCGGTGATTTGGCCGTGGTCGGATGCAGCCGCCGTCGGGGTAACGAAGACCACAGAGGCGAGTCGTCCCTCAAAAACGTCAGTCAGCACTTGCGACGGCGGCTCAACGACATTCTCAGCGTATTCGAATTTGTTCTGCCAGATCGGCTTGAGCGCGTCAACCCCATTCCAAAGACCCGGTCCTACCTTCACCTGATAGTACTTCCAACTGATTCCCGCTTGGTCGAGCAACGTGAAAATCGAGCTGCGCTCAAAACACGGAAACGCTTTCTCCCTCTCGAAGCCGCGTGTATCGATCAGCTTGACCTGGGTCCCGCGCGGCGAGTCGCAACCCCCGAGTTGGCGGCCCGGATTTTCGGCCGCCTGCTCGGACGCACGATCGTAAATGGTCGACGTGCCGCTGACAAGGTACTGGTGTGCGGGAAAGCTCGGCCCCTGATTCGTCTGAAACATGTTATCGCCGAACGTATAGGTTTGCGCCATTGTATAGTACGGCTGAATCTCGCCCATCGGGACGTAGGCATAAGCCCGCTGCTGCGGCGGCGGACACTCGCGCTCGTTACGGCAGCTTGACGAATCTAGGTTGAAGCCGTTGAACTGCCCGTAGTTATATTCGGCTTTCCAGTTCCTGATATGGTTGTGCCCGGGATCGTAGGGTGCGGTCAGCTCTTCCGGCTGCAGCGTCACGCGCTGTCCGTACGAGTTATATCCCCAGGACTGTGTCGAGGCGCCGGGCAGAAATTGAAAGAGATTGTCGACCGTCCGATTTTCCTGCACGATGACGATGACGTGCTGGATCTTGCTCGTCGCGTGCACTTGAAACAGCGCGCGGCCGGCACGTGGCCCAGCGCCTGGAATAAACGGCGCAGGACCCTGCGCCGTCGGCGTTCCGGCACAACCCGCCGGGGCGGCGCCGGCGAGCGCCGCGAGGATAAACGCTCGGTTCACGCGATCTGCTCGTTAGTTTCCGAAGGCGGCCCGAAGCGACTCCTTCACCGATGAGGTCGTGCGCAGCACGGCGGTAGGCTCGTATCCGCAGTGTGCCATGCAATTCTCGCACGACGGATGCCTCCCGCGTCCGTACTTCGACCAATCGGTCTCGTCGAGCAACTCCTGGTAGGTGCGCGCGTAGCTCTCTTTGCTCATCAGATAGCACGGCCGCTGCCAGCCGAAAACCGTGTAACAGGGAATGCCCCAGGGCGTGCACTCAAAATCGACCTTGCCCTCGAGAAAGTCGAGGTATAGGGGGCTGTGATTGAGCCGCCACCTCTTGCGTTTCTCGCCTGCGAACGCCGCTTGGAAAATCTCGTGTGTCCGCCTGACGCCGAGAAAGTGTTCTTGGTCCGGCGCCTTTTCGTACGCATAGGCGGGAGAGATCTGCATCATGTCCACTTTGATCTCGTCGTTGAGGTAGTCCAAGACCTCGCGAATCGATTCGGGGCCGTCCTGATCGAAAAACGTCGTGTTCGTAAAAACGCGGAAGCCCCGCGCCTTCGCTTCCCTGATGGCGTCGATGGCTTTGTCGAAGACGCCCTGCCGGCAAACGGACTGATCGTGACGATCTCGCATCCCGTCCAGGTGTATCATCCAAACGAAATACACCGACGGCTTGAAGAGATGAATCTTCTTCTTCAGCAGCAGCGCGTTGGTGCAGAGGAACACAAACTTCTTACGCTTGACGAGCTCTTCGACGATTTGCGGCATGTGCTCGTGAACGAGCGGCTCGCCGCCCGCGATCGAAACCATCGGCGCGCCGCATTCCTCGACGGCGGCAATGCACTCTTCCACGCTTAGGCGCCGGCGCAAAATGTCGTCGGGATGCTGAATCTTACCGCAGCCTGCGCACGCTAGGTTGCATTGCAGCAGC
>JAFAHB010000152.1 GCA_019237435.1 Vulcanimicrobiota bacterium | reverse complement strand
CGAGAGGCTGCGGCGGGCATTTTGCAAGCCCGACCAAATCAGACTACCTTGCGAATCCGTATCGAGCGCAACGTGAACTTCCCGAACCGGAGTCTCCGGCGAGAAGCTCGAGGCAACGGCATCGTTCTCGAGCGCGGCTCGAATGCGATCGGGACTTGCGGGAAACGGCGCGGCATACGTGACATGGCCGCGTAGGTAACCAAAGACGTCGGGGCGAGCGTCCGCGGGCGAGAGCCGAACCGGCATTCCGACGGCGACGCGCAGATCCGTTTCGACCGGCACGAAGACGACCGCCGCCGGCACTGCGCTAAGCGGCTCGATCGCCGCGATGGCGTCGCCGGATCGAACGAAGCTTCCCAGCTGCGGCGATCGCTGCGCGAGGCGTCCGGAGGCGGGAGCCCGCAGTGCGACGATGTCGCCCGACGTGGTTCGCATGCGCGCGATCGCTGCGCCTTGCGAAACGACATCCCCGACTTGACCCGGCAGCGCGATGAGCGTGCCTTCGGCACTGGCGACGACCGGCTGAACGCCGCTCCCGGCGATGACGACGCCTCGCCCTTGTAAGCCGATGGGAATTCGTCCGGCGATCGCCCAGAGCATGACAAAGATGAGCAGCACGCCGATCGCGCTGAGCGCGAAGATGCTGCGCGACGAGACGATTGCAATCGCTTCGTCGAAATGCTCGACGGAGTCGATGGCGGAAACGGCGCGCTCTCTGAAGAGTCCGCCGCCTTCAGATTGATTTGGCGCGGTCATCGCTGCATCGGCGGGCCGACCGTCGACGGTGCGACCGGATCGCCGTCATTCAAGCTTCCAACACCCTGCACGACGATCGCATCCCCTTGCTGCAGCCCCGACACGACGACGGAGCTGGTTTCGTTCGCTGCGCCGACGCGCACCGGCTGACGCCGCGCAGTGTCGCGGCGAACTACGAACACGTACGTGCCGCTCGCGTCGTGCAGAATCGCGTCGTTGGGAACCGTAATCGCATGCGGCAGGTCGGTCGTCAAGATATCGACGTCCGCGCTCATCCCATCGCGCAAGAACGCCGGCGGCCGCTCGATCACGACCGTCGTCGCCACGGTTCGCGACGCAGACGGCGCGTCACCGCTCCTCTGCGCGATCGGAGAAACCTCAACGACGCGACCGCTCAGCGTACGTCCGGGAAAGTCCTCTCCGGTAATGCGTGCGCGTTGGCCCAACCGGACGTTGATGACGTCCTGCTCGTCGACGCGCGTTCGCACCACGAATCCTCGCTGCGCGGCCAGCGTCAGCAGCGGCTGACCAACGTCGATCGCGTCGCCGGGTTGAAGCGGGCGCAGCGGATCGTTCTTCTCCGACGCGACGTTCAAGACGGTCGCATCGTAGGGTGCTCGAATCTGGGTCGCGTCAGCTTGTTCGCGCGCGAACGCGTACTCCGACTCGGCGCGCGCCGCCTCTCCTTGCGCGGCGGCGACGTCGCCGCTTCCCGACTCGACGCGCGCGGCCGCCAGCTGGGCTTGCGCTTGTGCAAACCCCTCTTGCGCAGAACGCAGGTTATCTTCCAGCACGGACTTCGAGCGTCGAAGTTGAGCGTCGAGCGCCGCCTCTGCAAGACGCGCCTGGCTGTAAGCGCCCTGCGCTTGTTCGTACTTCGCCTCTACTTGATCGAGTTGATCCCGCGAGACAGCCTTGCTCGCGTAAAGCTCGCGATAGGCGGCGTACATACGCTGCGCTTCCCGCAGGTTCGTCGTGGCGGTTGCCAGATTCGACGCCGCCTGCGCCCGCTGCTCGGTTGCCGTCGTTTCGCCGTAGCCGAGACCCGATTGCAGACCGTTTGCCGAATCCTGTTGAGCCTGCGCGAGCCTCGTTCGCGCGGTTTCGAGATTCGCTTCCGCCTGCACGACGTTGGAACCGCCGGTCACCGTGGCGCTTTCCACCCTCGCGGTCGCCGTCCGGTATGCAGCCGCGCTACTCGCCGCGTTTGCCGTGATTTGAGGATTCTCGATCGTTGCGAGCAACCGGCCCTCAGCGACGCTATCGCCGGCCTTTACATAGATGCGTCCGACATTTCCGGCGATTTGGCTCGACACGGTTTGAATCTGCGGATACTGCACGACGCCGTTCTCCGGCAAGTCGATCACGAACGGCGCGTAACCGGCGGTCATGACGACGACCGGACGTGCCGAACGCCGCCCGAAAAGGAAGGCACCGATGATGACGACGACGAGCACACCAGCGCCGACGACGATTAGGAATTTCCGGCGGCCGGCGTCCATCAAAGATCCGCAACCGTTGCCGCGGGGTCGAAAGTTCCCAACGCCGAGCGCAGCTTTACGACCGCGTTGATATAAGCGATCTCCGCGCTGAATAGGTCGGCTTGCGTCTGCAGCGAGGTCGCTTGCGCGGCCTTCGTGTCGGTCAACGATATGAGGCCGTTGCTATATTGAAGCTGGGCGATGTGCGCGGCTTCGGCGCCAAGGTCGACGGCTTTGCGTTGATAGCCCAGCGCTTCACGCGTGGTGTTCGCTTGCCGCAGCGATTCGAGCACGTCTTCCTCGGTCATGGTTTTTGCGGAGTCCAGCGCGAGTTGCGCGGAGTCGACCGCCTTGTTCGCGGACCGATGGGCCGCTGCGCGCGTTCCATAGTCAATGATGGGGAGCGAAAGCGTCGACGTAGCGCCGATGTCCCAGAATCCAGGCGTGCCGCGGGCGACGTTCGCAAACGGGAACCCCACGCACGAAACTTGATTCGGATTCGAGGCGCACTGTTGATTCAGAAAATTAAACTGGTTTTGTTGATCCACGAAGCCGGTCGGCGACGTTTGATTGCCGAACGACGCAAAAACGTTTATCTGCGGGAGTAAGTCGGTATCGATGCTGGAGCGCGATAGCTGAGCGATCGCAACGCCGGCCACCGCGGCAGCGATCTCGGGGCGATTGTCCTGTGCTATCTTGACGAGCATCGAGCTCGAGCCGGGCGGGATCGGTGGCTCCGGCAGCACGCTGGGAACGGCGAACGCCGTGTCCAGGCTTGCCCCGATCGTCTGGGCGAGCGACTCACGCGCGCTCTCCTGATCCGATTGTGTATTGAGCAGCGCTACTTGCGTCTGCTCGACGCCGACCTCGGCGCGCAACACGTCCACTCCGGCCACGATTCCCGCGCGTTCTTTCGCCTGCGCGACTACGAGCAGCGCCTGCTGATAAATTAGATTCGCCTGGGCCAGCTGATAGAGATGCTGCACCTTTGCAATCGCGAAGAACATGTCGACGAGCTTTGCCGTCGTTCGCGTCTGCGTCTCCCGTAAATCGGCGCGCGCAGACTCGACCTGCCGGCGGTATTGCTGCGTTAGGATTTGATTGAGCGATCCGTTATAGAGCGTCCACTGCGTGCCGACCTGTGCGGTATTCTGTGAGAAATTCGGTATTGGTGCGACGCCGTACTGAGCGTAAGGCCCGGCGTAGTTGTTCTGTTTCTCCATCTGGTTCTGAAGCGTCGCAACGACCGGCGGATACTCGGTGGCGCGCTGGCGCGTCCAGTTCGACTCAGCCTGCGCGACCGCGGCCTCTTTTGAGGCGATCGTGGTATTGTGCGTCATGGCATAGGCGACGGTTTGTTGCAACGTTAGCGGCTGCGCCGCTGCGGTCGCGGCGGATAGAAAACAGAGCCCGGTGGTGACGACGCCGGTAACGGCCATGCGACGCATGCCACATGCAGGCATGCGCTTGGATTCAACGGCCCGTTCGGACGGCCCCTTTTTGCGTCAGATTGCCAGCGCTTCGGCGATGGCGCGCTCTTGGGTCAAGACGGTTCCTTCCGCCGTCAGGCGCTGCAACTCCGCATCACCGATCTCGGTCCGCAGCGCGCCGATTATGCGGTCGTACTCCTGCTCCTCGGTATATTCGCGCTGATGGGCCAACTCGGAAATCCTCTTTCCCACAAACCCGATGAGCCTTGGCGCGTGCGTTCCGTCCTTTTGCAGCGCGCCGATTGCAGCCAAGTGTTGCAGTGCAAAGAGCGTCCAAAGCTCGCTCCCCTCTCGAACGGCTCGGTCGAGTGCCTCGCGCGCGAAGCTCGCTGCTTCATCGTAGCGATTGAGGGCAACCAAATATGCCGCGGCGTTGCTGAGGTCCACGACGACGTGAAGCCGCTCGTCCAGTCGGCGGTGATACGCCAGCGCTTCGTTTACGAGCCTCAACGCCTCTTCCGTATTGCCGGCATGGAACTCGAGCTCGGCAAGATAACTCACGTGCTCGATCTCGCCGTCGTCACCCTCGATCGTTTTCAACGTTTCAACCGCGTCGGCGCAGAGCGCGCAGGCAGTCGCGACGTCGCCGGCGTGCTCGCGGGCCAGCGCAAGCGAGGCCAGCGTTCTTCCGATGCTCCTGCGAGCCCCGAGTTTTCGGAAGCCGACCAGCGCAGACTCCAGCAGCTTCTCCCCCTGCGCAACGTGTCCGAGAACCACAAGCGAGTGTCCGGTTAAGAACTCTGCGCGCGCGACGGCGACGTCGTCGCGAACGTCCCGCGCTTGCCCCAAGGCGCGCTCGGCGGCCGCATGGCAAGATTTGAAGCGGTGGTGCTGGACGCGGAAACGTGCGAGCGCGAGATTCAGGCGCGTACGCACGTTTCGAGGCGTCATTTCGTCGGCCGCCTCGAACGCGGTTCGAAGCCAGTGCTGCACCTCCGCGTCGGGAAGAACCCACCACGCCGTTTCCAAGGCTCCCACGAGGCGCTGACCGAGCAAGATATTGCCTTGCTTAGTCAGGGTCCACTCGAGAGCTGCGCGCCAGTCGGGCCATGCCGCTTCTACCTTTGCGCGCCATTGACGCCGTGGAATAGTCTCTCGCAGCGCGTCCAAGCGATGCGCGGATTCGAGGCAACGCATCGCATGCGCGCGCGGCGTATCCGGCGCCTGGACTTCTTGAGCTTCAGCCATCAACGATGCGCCGCGAAGCCGCCGCCATCGGGCTGAACGCTGCGCCCGCGAAACTCAGGAAGCACACCTAAGACACCGGCGCTGATGTCGTCAAGCTCCTCGTGGAGCTCTGGGGGATTCTGCACCTTATCGGCCCTCTGCTCTCCGTCGTTTGAAAGCATCGCCGTCCTCTGCGACGGTATTCCGCACCGTCGTCAACAAGCGCGGTTCGGCGCGCCGCCGAGCGGTCCTATCGCCTGGGCACGGGGCGTCCCCCGCCTCTCGTCTCTGCTAGGGACCGCCGCCGAGCTTGCGGGCCAGATAATCGGCGGTGGCGGTGTCGGCCTGCACCCAGGCCGCGTACCGTAAAAAGCCGTGGATCTCGTTTGGAATCACGATCTGCTCGTACGGCACGCGGGCGATGCGCAGGCGCTCGACGAGGTCCACCATCTGATGGAACTCGACGTTGCGATCGTCGTCGCCCTGAATCAAGAGCACGGGCGATTTCCAGGTCGCAATCGCCGAGTCGGGCGACGATTCCCAAGCCGTCTTCATAATCGCTCTGGTGTTATACCGCTGGTACCGCTTGAGCTGCGTGAAGCCCCAAACCGGATTGTCGACGTCGAGCGACCAGTCATGCACGCCGTGAAAGTCCACGCCGGTTTTGAAGATGTTCGAGTTGCGCGCCAGCGCCAACGCCGTGAGATAACCGCCGTACGAACCGCCCCAAATTCCGATGCGACTAGCATCGACGCGCGAGTCGCGCTGCAGGAATCGCGCGCCGGCGACGACGTCCTGATACTCCGACGCACCGGTCGGGCCCCACCGCGGCGGAAAGTTGAAATCGTGGCCGTAGCCGATGCCGAGCCGATAGTTGACGGACAGCACGACGAACCCGCGACTCGCCAAGTATTGATTCATCGCATACGCATTGGAGTAGTAGTCCATGTAGTGCCACGTCAGCAGCATCTGGCGCGGCGGTCCGCCGTGCACGAAGATTACTGCCGGATGTCTTCCACCGCTATTGGGAAGGAAGAGCTGTCCGTGGATCAGCCAGCCGTCATCCGATTTGAACGAGACTTCTCGTGGCGTGACCAATTGCGAGGACGGGAAATCGTTCGCCAACAGTGGCGCATCCAGCGCACGTTGCACGCCGGCGACTAGCACCGTAATCAGCGGGGGCTGTTGCGCCGTCGCGCGAGCGAACGCAGCCCCGCTATCGGCCAGTGCTACCGGATTCCACTCGCTGCTTGCGCCGCTCGTCAACGGCGTAACGACGCCGCTGGCCACTTCGACGCGGAAAACGTGACGACGATCGTCGTCGCTCGCGGTTGACCCGGCATTGGCCGAGTAAACGACGGATCGCAAATCCGGCGAAACGTCGACGTCTTCGACCATGAAAGCGCCACGCGTCAACAGTCGCGCGTTCCCACCCGATGCGGGCGCCGCGTAGAGGTGTGGCCAGTTATCCTCTTCGCTCTTGAAGATGAGGCTATTCGCGCCGGCCCACTCCAAAAACGGGCCGCCTCCCGTTTGCGGGAGAGAGCCGCGCGAAGAATCCGTGCTCGACCAGACCCAATGCGCGCCGCCGCCGCGCGCCTCGGCCACCCAAATCTGCCAGGGAACGGGATTGAAGTTTAGCGGATTTTGCGGCGCGCCGCCGTCCCCGTGCTGCCGGATGAAGGCGACGCCGGCGCCGTCAGGCGACCAGCGCGGCATGATATCCTGCGAGGTCGTCGGCGCCAGATATTCGATCGGCGTCCCATCGTTGCGATAGATGCCGATGAAACTATGATCGGTGCGCGTCGACACGAACGCGAGCGCCGAACCATCGGGCGACCAACGCAGATCCGAGTCTTGGCCGCGATCGAAAAACAAACG
>JAFAHB010000049.1 GCA_019237435.1 Vulcanimicrobiota bacterium | reverse complement strand
GACGACGGCCAGCGTTGCCGCGGCGTTGAAGTAGAAGGCGCCCGCAACTCCGATCCAGACGATCAGCAAACCGGCGAGCGCGGGGCCCAGGACGGCCGGCGCGTTGAACGCGACGGAGTTGAGGCCAACTGCGTTGCCGACGTACTCGCGGGCGACGAGCATCGGCACCCAGCTCTGCCGCGTCGGAGAGTCGAAGGCCATCGCGCCCGAGCTTACCGCCGATAGCACGATCAGCCCGATCATCTCCAGATGATGAGACGTTGCGAGCAGTGCGAGCAGCAGCGCCGCCGCTGCCATGATCGTGTTGGTGACGAAGAGCACGCGGCGGCGGGGCAAACGGTCCGCGACCACTCCGGCGAGCGGCGAAAGCGCGAGCACCGGAATCGCGCGAGCGGCTCCGACGATGCCGAGATCAAAAGCCGCTCGATGCGGCGATCCCGCCATGCGGGCGACGAAGAATCCCATTGCCGTGAACTGCATCCACGTGCCGAGATTGGATACGAGCAGGCCGATCCACAGCAGCCGGAAGTCCCTGTAGCGCAACGCCGTCAGGATCGACGCGCGCCCCGTCGCTTCGGTCCCCGATGGGGCCGCCTCAGGATAACGAATTCTCTCGCGCACGTATCGCCGAAACGATCAGCGTCGCCGACTGCGCCGCATCGAACCGCGACGTATCGATGCAGAGATCGTAGTTTCGCGGATCCCCGAATTTCAATCCGTACCAGTTGCGTACATACGCGGCACGCGCGTGATCGATGCGATCGACCTCCGCTTGGACGAGCTCCTGCCGCACGCCCGTCATGGCGACGACGCGCTCGATCCGCCAATCGCGCGGCGCGTGGATGAAGACGCGCAGCACGTCCGGCCGAGCGCCGAGGATCGCCGAGGCACCGCGCCCGAGGATTACGACGTTTTCGCGAGCGGCGTAGTCGCGCACCGCAGCCTGTACGGCGCGAAGCAACTCGGCATCGAACGGCTCCGCCGTAGCTTCGGCTAACTCGGGCGTCGCGCGCTCGAGGCCCGTAAGGAACCGCTCGCCCAGCGTCGGAGCAGCGTCTTCATTCGCTTCGACCGCTTCAGGACTAACGCGCAAACGCTTCGCGACGACGACCGGCAGCTGACGGTCGACAAATTCGTAACCGAGCTCGCCGGCAACCCGCTCCGCGATTTCCAGCGCCCCCGAGCCGTATTCGTTCGAAACCGTTACGATCACCGGGGAAGAAGTACGCAACGCCGAACACTGCGCTCCTGCCAATCGTAGCAACGCGCGATTTGCGCAAAGTCTTTCGTACCCGAAAGCGCACGTCGGGAACGCTCGGCGCACTGCGTTCCTTCTTCTCGCGCGACTACGAGGACCGCGTCGCCGTCGACGCCGTGTCCTTTCACATCGAACCCGGCGAGCTGGTCGGGTACATCGGCCCCAACGGCGCCGGCAAATCGACGACGATCAAGATGCTTACGGGCATTCTGGTTCCGACGTCGGGCGAGGTCCGCGTGGCCGGCCTCGTACCCTGGCGGCAGCGCAAGGAAAATGCCCGCAACATCGGCGTCATCTTCGGACAGCGCAGCCAGCTCTATTGGGACCTGCCGCTGATAGAGTCCTTCGAGTTGCTGCGCGCGATTTACGGCGTGCCTCCGGCGCAATATCGCCGCAATCTCGACGAGTTCATCCAGATCCTCGATATGGCCGATTTTCTGCGAACGCCCGTGCGCCAGCTATCGCTCGGCCAGCGCATGCGCGGCGACTTTGCGGCGGCGCTGCTCCACAGTCCGACGATCGTCTATCTTGACGAGCCGACGATCGGCCTCGACGTCGTCGCCAAGGAAGCGATTCGCGAGTTCATCGCCCGAATCAACGCGGAGCGCGGAGCGACGATCGTTCTGACCACGCACGATCTCGCGGATGTCGAGCGACTCTGCCGCCGCATCATCTTGATCGATCGAGGCACACTGATTTACGACGGGGACATCGACCGGATCAAGAACGAGTACGGACGATATCGAACGCTCGTCGTCCGATTCAGCGATCCAATCGCCCAGCCGCACTTAGATGGAGCGCAGCTCGCATCGCTCGCGGATTCGACCGCGCGCTTTCGCTTCGATCGTAACCTCCAGCGAGCCGATCTTCTCGTTCGGCAGGCGAGCGAACGTTATCGCGTCGAGGATGTCAGCTTGGAGGAACCGGACCTCGAATCAATCATTCGGCGCATCTACGTCGAAGGATATAGCCGCCGGCCGGAGGAGGACGCGTCATGATTCTTTCCAGCGGCACGAA
>JAFAHB010000309.1 GCA_019237435.1 Vulcanimicrobiota bacterium | reverse complement strand
CGACTTGGGCGCCTTGACGCCGCAGCAGCGATTCGCCCTCGCGCGCGGCGCCCCGGCGCAAAGCCGGCTCACCGTGCTCGTGCTGCACAATCATCGCAGCACGCCGCTAACCCTGACCGCGAGCGCCGTCGACAACTCGCCGCGCGCCAAGTTCGCGCGAAACGTCGGCACGCCGCTGAGCTTCTTTCTCTCACTCGCTCTCGCCAGCGCGCTCTTCCTCATGCGCCCACGTCCGATCACGCTGGCATTTTACGTCTATACGATGCTCATGCTCGTGAAAGTGAATCAAACGGCGCTCGATCTCGCAAGCTGGCCCATCAACGTCGCGAGCGATTTAGCGATTCAAGTCGTCTACCCTCTGGCGCAGCTCATGATCTTGATCTTTGCCTGGCGACTCTACGGTAGGCCGAGCCGCGCCTGGCCGTGGTTCTTCGGCTCGGCCGTCGCGTTCTCGATCGTCGCCTTCGCCGCCTGGATGGATCCGATTATCTGGATGGTCTTTCAGCGCTACGGCGTTACCGGACCGTCGGCGCTCTTCATGAGCCTTTCCGACGCGTTGCTCTTGATCGTCGTGCTCTGCGCCCTTGCCTACATCGCGTCGGGAGCGACCGGCATCCCACGCGGGCGCGTCAACTGGGTCGTCGCCGGCATCGCGCTCGCACCGGTTCTCGACCTCACTTGGGCGATCGCCAACATCATGAGCACGCTCGTCGGCAATACCTCTGCAACGCTGCTCGCCGTCCAACACTGGACCGACTCGCTCGGTCCCTGGTTCGGTCTTTTCGGCGTCATCTTCGTCGTGTACGGCTTTCTCTCCGAGCGCGTCATCGACTTTCGTTTCGCGATCGGGCGGGCCGCAATCTACGGCCTGATTACGGCCGCTATTCTCGTTGTTTTCGGAACGCTCGAGTGGTGGGCCGAGCAAATCTTCGAAAGCACGCGGCCGGCGATTTACGTCAGCCTGTTTGCCGCGCTCGCGATCGGCTTCACGCTCAACGCGCTCCACGGCCGGGTCGAGAACTTCTTGAATGCCTTCTTCTTCCGCGACCAGCGGCGCGCCGAAGAAGCGTTGCGCCACACGGCGCGCGCGCTGGCAAATACCTCCTCGGAGAAGACACTCGTCGAGTTTCTCGTCGACGAGCCCGTGCGCGTGCTGGGCCTTACGTCGGCCGCGCTCTTCTTGGCACAAGCCGAAGGCGGAGCGTTCGTTCGAACCGCCGACCGCGGCTGGACCCAGCAGGAGGTCGAACGCATCGATTCCGACGACCCGCTCATCGTCGAATTGCGCGCCGAACTCGCTCCGATTGCGCTGGACGGACGCCCGCGCGCGGAAACGATGCTTCCCGGCGGCGCCAAAGCGCCGGCGCTCGTCGTGCCGTTGCTCATGCGCGGCGCCGTCTTCGGGTTCGTCTTCTACGGTCCGCGCAGCAACGGAGCGCCATTGAACTCCGACGAAATCGCGCTACTCGAAGCAGTGACCCGCAACGCCGGCGCAGCCTACGATCATATCGACGCCGACAAATCCCACGCGCGGATCCGTCAACTCGAAGCCCAGCTTCGCTCGCTCGACGCCGACGCGTCCGCCTGACTAATCAGCTCGCGGCAGCGAACGGCGTAGTACGCAGCGGGACCATCTCCATGGTTGAGCTCGCTGACGGCTAAGAATTCAGCGAGTGCCTGCGGCCAGGCGCCTTCGTCGAATGCGGCAACCGCTGCGGCGAAACGCTCCTTCGTTGCAATTTTGAGCTGCACGATCTCGGCCGGATCGGAGTCGTAGCACTCGTACGCGGCGATCGCGTTGGACTTGCCTCTCAGTTGGAGCGAGCCCAAGTACCGCAGAAGAAACCGGTCGGGCTCGCGAAGCGATTCGACGGCTTCGCGGCTGCAGACGATCGAGCACTGATACACCTTTGAGAAAGCTTCCAGCCGCGACGCGACGTTGACGGCGTCGGCAATAACGGTCGTTTCCATGCGCCCACGCTCGCCGATCGTCCCGAGCATCAGCTCGCCGGCGTGCAAACCGGCGCCGATCGCGATCGTCGGCAAGGCGCCGCCAACGAGCAACCGATTGAAGAGACGCACCTCTCGATGCAGAGCGATTGCGGCGCGCAGCGCATCGTCGGCGTCTGCCGGAAAGAGCCCCATAACCGCATCGCCGATGTACTTGTCGATGAAGCCGCCGTTCTCGCGAATCAACGGCTCGACACGCTGCAAGTATTCGTTGAGAAATGCAAATGTTTGCTCCGGCGTCATGCCTTCCGATATCGTCGTAAACGAACGAACGTCGGAGAAGAGCACCGTCATCGTCTGCTTCACGCAATCGCCCAGCGCGACGTCGACGATGCTGGGCTTTTTCAAGAAGCCGAGAAACTCCGCGGGAACGAACCGCTCGTAGGCCTCGTTGAAGCGCTGCAAAGCCGCATTCGACCGCCGCAACGTATCCAGTACTTCTGCCTGAGCTTCCTGCGCTTTCGTCGCAAGCTCGATCGCATCGAAGCCGTGCGACGCGGCGCGGGTCACTTCGCCGAGCAGGTGCGTTTCCGACGGATCGAGCTCCAAGCCGTATGGGTGCCCGGAGAAGAGCACGAACCGGTTGAGACGCCGCCGCACGAAGATCGGATACCCCACGGACGGCATTCCATCGCCTGCCGGGAGCTTGCGGCTGACCGCGTGGAGATCGCCGAAGCGAACGAGGCCGCGCGCGCCTTCGAACGCAACGGCGAGGCGGTCGAGGTCTGCCCGCTCCAACTCGTCGTCGTCGCTCCAACCCACGGCGGCCTCTCGCCGAAACGTTCCGTCCTCGCGCCGAACGAAGACGGCCACCGATCCGATTTCGAGCGAATCGGGAATGCTTCGAACCAGCACGTCATCAATCGCGGTGGCGGAATCGGCGTAGGGCAAACCTTCCGCTAGTTGCAAGACGTGGCGGCGCGCGCGGTATTGATGCCGGAAGAAACTCCGATCCACGAGATCTCGAATTGCCGGATAGAGCGACGGCATGGCAAAACCAAGCAACAGCGCAGCGGCGACATTGATGGCGACCACCGTCACGGTCCCCGCGCCGGCGAAGAGGCGCTCCAGGCGCCACGCCAAGAACCAATCGACAAGGACGATGGCAGCGATTGCCGTGCCCACAAGCACGCCAAACACGATCGCCTTGTTAACGAAAAACCGCAGCGCGATGACGCGATGCTTTACCACGGCATATGCGACCGCAATCGGAACGACGACGTTGAGCGAAAGCAAAAAGTTGGTAAGGTTTCCGGAGACCGAAATGCCGAAGAACTCGCTGATTCGCACCGCGACGATGCCGCCACACCCGACCAAAAAGCTGGCAATGACCCATGCCATACGCGAACGCTCTTGGCGGCCTTCCGTAACATACCGAGCGAGAAAGATGACAACGGCAAGCGCATAGCCGATGCTCGCCACAATCGTCAAGAGACGCTCGAATCCGTCGGTATCGACGCCGCGATAGACGGTGCCGACGTTAGCGGCGATCACCAGCAACCCAAGCACGATTGCGAAAGGCGGCAGCCAGCGGTCCGCCACGGCGCCGGCACCTTTCACGCGGTCGCTTGGGAAACGGAGCGTAAAGACGATCAGCGCGGCAATCGAGCCGCACCAAAGCGCGCCGGACCACGCCGAATACGCCACGACCCATGGCGGCGACAAGAGTGCCGTAAGGATCGGCGACCCTGCTTGCGTTCCTGCCGCGGAGAAAAGAAACGCCCACGTCATGCGCGACGGCTGCGCAAGCGCCAGCATGGCGCCGATGAGCACGATGGCAAGCGTGGAAATTGCCAGCAGCGAGTAGATCGCGAAGAAGGTTTGTAGGGCTGCGACATCCGTGCTTCGCCCATGCGCGATCAGCGTCACGGTCTCGAATGGCCGGCCGAGGCGAAACTCGGCTTTCGTACCGGCAAGCGTCAACGGCCAATGGAGATAAACGCGTTCTTGTGGCGAGAGCGTGGGCACGTCGAATTTATCGCCTCGGCGCAACCCCGCATCGGCGGCCGCCGATGCCGGCAAGACCGACGTAATCGTTCCGTCGCCGCGAGCGGCGAATCCGAATCTGCCGTAGGGAAAGCCGGCGGTTGCGAGGTTGAAGAGCGATGAGATGACCGGAACGCCGGCAATTACCAAGACCGCCGCGATATGCCGCAGCTTACGCCGGCGAGCGCTCACCATCATTTTAGGCTTCCATTACGGGCGCGGATTTACTGCGGGTGCCCGCGAAAGCCGCATGAGGAGGATGCGGTGGTGTACTTGATTTTGAAGCTCGTCCACGTGGCCGGCGTCGTTCTGTTTCTCGGTAACATCACGGTTGGAGTCTTCTGGAAAAGCTACGCCGACCGAACCGGTAACGCCGCGATCATGGCCAGCACCATGGACGGCATCATCGCGGCCGATAGAGTCTTTACCATTCCCGGCATCATTATTTTGCTGATTGGGGGTGTGGGCGCGGCGCTCGTCGGCAAAATTCCATTTTTGTCGACCGGCTGGCTCTTGTGGGGAATCGTAGCTTTCATCTTATCGGGATTAGCATTCGGACCGCTCTCGCGCGCGCAGCGCAAGATTTCGGTCGCGGCGCACGCGGGCAACTTCGAAGAGTATGAGACGCTCTCGAAAGGCTGGACGCTCTGGGGTACGATCGCGCTGCTTTTGCCGATCGTCGCATTCGTCCTGATGATCCTCAAGCCGAACCTCCCGGCATTCCATCAATAAAGTGCGACCTCTTTTTCTGGCGATTGCCGCGATCGCCGCGACAACTACTGTTTCCCTCGCGCAGACGCCGCCGCCAACCGTCCCGTTTCCCGAATCGAGCGCCGCCGCAAGCCCGCAACCCACCGATGGAGAACAGACCGTCACGCTTCCGCGGGGCGTCCTGATACCGATCTTCGTGACGAAAGAAGTTCGCGTCGGCGCGTTCGGCGCATCGCAGGAAGAACACAAGGTGAAGTTCGTGGTCGACCAGGACGTCGTTTATCAAGATTCCGTGATCGCAAAGCGGGGCGACCTCGTTGAAGGCCATTACGACACGCAGACCAATCAAACCAAAGGCCAATTCGAAACGACGGCTTCCGTCGAAGTCAACCTCACTGTCGACGACGTCGTCAATTTTTGCGGCGACACGATCTACGTTGGATTTGAGAAGACTTTTGTAGGCGGAAGCCGAGCGGGATTCATGAGCTTCGGCGTGCACGCGCACGATGCCGTCGTCGATAAAGGCGACGTGCTCGAAGCCGCGACGGATCGCGCGCAAAAGCACGTCTGCGCGGAGGCCGCAACCGGGCCGGCGAAGCCGTTGCCAAAAAATATCATCGCACCCGACGCGCAACTAACGCCGCCGCCGTAACCGCGTCATCCTGAGCCGGCGCCGCAGGCGCCGTGTCCAAGGACGCTACGTCGCGGCCTTCAACCGATTAGGATCGACCTTGACACCCGGACCCATCGTGCTGGCGAGCGTAACGCTGCGCAGGTAGGTGCCCTTCGACGCTGACGGTTTTGCGCGAACGATCGCGTCGAGCAGCGTGGTGACGTTCTCAATGAGATGGTTCTCCTCGAAGTTCGCTTTGCCGACGATGGTGTGAATGATGCCGGTCTTGTCCAGACGGAACTCGACCTTGCCGGCCTTGATGTCGCGAATTGCGCCGGCGATATTTGGCGTAACGGTGCCGGCTTTGGGGTTGGGCATCTTCTGCGCGAGAATGCGCCCGAGCTCTTTACCCACTTGCGCCATCATGTCGGGCGTCGCGACCGCGACGTCGAACTCGGTGAAACCGCCTTTTACGCGATCGATGAGATCTTGATCGCCCACGATGTCGGCGCCCTCCTCTTGCGCGGCCTTCGCGTTATCGCCTTTGGCAAACGCGATGACGCGAACGGTACGTCCGGTGCCGTGCGGCAGCAGAACCGTCCCGCGCACGCTTTGATCGCTCTTCTTCGGATCGACGCCAAGGCGAACGTGCGCCTCGACCGTTTCATTGAACTTCGCGTTGGCGTTCTTCTTGACCAGCGCCACCGCTTCGGGCGTGGAGAAGAGCCGGCGACGGTCGTAGCTCGCCGTCAATGCCTTGAACCGTTTACCGTGATGTTGCGGCATCTTAACCGTCCACCTCGACGCCCATCGAGCGCGCGGTTCCCGCGACGATCTTCTTCGCTGCTTCGATATCGTTGGCGTTGATGTCGGGCATCTTTACCTTAGCAATCTCCTCGAGTTGCTTTTGGGTGAGCCGGCCAACCTTGTTCCGGTTGGGCTCCTTGCTGCCCGACTCGATCTTGAGCGCCTGTTTAATCAGAAACGACGCCGGCGGCGTCTTCGTGATAAACGTGAACGTCCGATCGTCGAACACGGTGATCTCCACCGGAACGATCATGCCGGCCTGCGACGCAGTACGTTCGTTGTACTGCTTGCAGAAATCCATGATGTTGAGCGAA
>JAFAHB010000111.1 GCA_019237435.1 Vulcanimicrobiota bacterium | reverse complement strand
GCCCAACAATTGGGGCAGCGATTGGGATCCGGTCGGCACGCAGAGTCTTGTGATGACGGATCTGTTGAGCGCTACGCAAAGTGCGTGCACCGGGGTCACGAGCCCGTCCAGCACGCCCGCACCCGTCCTGCCCGATCCCAATCCGATGCTGGCGCCGACGCTCGACCCGCCAATTGTCGGCAACAATACCGTCACCGCGCACGGGTTATACAACGGTGCGTTGCTTCAGGTTTTCGATCACGGCAGCACGTTGCTCGGTCAGGGGTACGCAACGGGCGCCGACAACTGGCAGATGGTGACGCCCATAACTCCGGCGATGCTCATCACCGCGCGGCAGGGCTTCTGTTCCGACATCAGTCCGCCGCAAACTCAACCGATGGTGCCGGTGAACTCGATACCGGCGCCGACGCTCTTGGAGCCGATCTGTCCAAATCAGCCAAATGCCGTCGTCCGCAACTCGACGATCAATGCGACGCTGGTCTTGCTGAGAAACGGCGGGGTTGCGGGATACGGCGGAGCCGCCCCGGGAGACGTGCCGATCGACATCGCGCCTCCCCAGCAGTTCCAAACCGGCGATCACGTGCAAGTCGTGCAGTACATCGGGTCACTCGTCGGAGCGCCTTCGAACACGGTCGTCGTGAATTGCGCATCCCAGAACGTCGTGACACAACACAACGACAACGCGCGCGACGGCGCGCAGCTCCACGAAACGGCATTGACGCCCACCACGGTGTCGAGTCCAAACTTCGGCCTGCTTGCGACCCGCCACGTCATCGGGACGATTCTCGCGCAGCCGCTCTACGTCCACGGCGTGCGGACCAGCCAGGGCATAAAAAACGTGATATTCATCGCGACCGCCGAGGATATCGTCTACGCCTTCGACGCCGACGATCATTCGGCCGACGTCACCGTACCGGTGACCTACCAATCCGACGCGAACGTGCAAACGACCGATCAGGAGTCAACGAAATATTTGTGGCGCACGAAGATCGGCACGCCTGAGGTACCGGGGGTTCCGAAGCCTATCTGCTCCGAGACCGTTCCGCCGATCGTGGGCGTCACGAGCACGCCGGTTATCGACGTCGGTGCGGCCACGATGTACGTCGTAGCGCGCAATCAAGATCCGACGAGCGGAACCGTGAGCGATTCCTTGTACGCCATCGACATCGAAAACGGCACGCCGTTAAGAAACGTCACCGTCGGCGGCACGGACGCGGCTACCGGAATTACGTTCGATCCGACGGTCCAGCGGCAACGGCCGGGGCTCTTGCTGCTCGACGGCAACGTCTATCTCGGTTATGGAACGTATAGCTGCGACCAAGGCGCGTATCACGGCTGGGTCTTCGGGTATCAAACGCCGGGTCTCGCTCCGGCCGGCGTGTTCACGACCGCCCAGTCCGGAAGCGAGACCGGCGTGGGAATTTGGCAATCCGGTAACGGCCTCGCCGGAACGAACGACGGGTCGATTTTCTTTGAAACCGCCAACGAGGTGCCGGCGAACGCACCGCTGTCCAAGCTTGGCGACAGCTTCGTGAAGCTAAGCACGGCGAATAATTCGCTCGCCCTCGCCGCGTTCTACAATCCGGCGATCCGCAATAACTACGAAGCGGGCGATACGGACCTCGGATCGGGCGGCCCGCTGATACTCCCAAGCGGCACTCTGATCGGCGGCGGCAAAGACGGCGCGTTGTACGTCCTTTCACAAAGCAACCTCACGCCGACGCAGCCGATGTTCCAGGCGTTTTACAACACGTTCCACGTCGGCCCTACGCCGTATCCGTACGGCACGCCGGCAGTCTATAACACGCCTTGTCCGCCCCAGTCGGTCTACGGCGTGGCGGACATCGGAATTCCGTGCTTTATCGCCGTTTCGCAGTACCAGATGGGCGAATCGTTCTCGCCGAACATCCATACCGGACCGGTCATTTGGCAAGATACCGCGACGCACGCCTACATTTACAAGATGTCGGAAAAAGATTACCTCAAATCGTTCGATTACGACACTTCGTCGGGGACAGTCGGCACAACGCCTGCGCACGTCGCGGAAGAGCGACCGCTGACCGACGGAATGCCGGGCGGTTTCAGCTCGATCTCGGCAAACGGGAGGCAAAACGGCATCATCTGGACGGTCGTGCCGCAAGAGAACTCAATGTTGGGCGACGAGCACCCCGCGTTGCTCTACGCAAACGACGCGGAATCGCTGGCGGTGCTTTGGACCAACGCGGACAGTCAAACAGTCCTCGCGAAGTTTAACGCACCGACGGTCGCCGACGGCTACGTCATTTTGCCGAGCGAAAAGCTCTTCCAAATATATGGACTCAGTTTCACGTTCATTCCGCCGATCTGGCAGCTTCCGCCCGTCGAAGGTATTCATATCAAATGGCTCAACTTCGGCGGAGCCACGGGCATGTTGGGCCGGCCGATCACCGGCATCGTTCTCGACCCGCCGAACGGCGCTCACCAGGATTTTGTGACGACGATCCGAGGCGGCGGTTACGGCCAGGTCAGCGTGGCGGCTAACGTAAGGATAGAAACACCGACCGAACTGCGCCACGTTGCAGCGCCGCCGGTCGAGGTCGTATCGTCGATCTACGCCGCACCTCGCATCGGTCCGCACATCGTGCGAGGAGAGGTCCGTCGTCTGTTTCTACAGCTCGGCGGCGTGAAAACACTCGGCTTCCCTCTTACCGATGAAATCCCATCACCGGATGGCTTCGGTCGCATGACCCGCTTCGAACACGGCACGATAACGTGGCATCGCGGTCAGTCGGCGAAGTTGGCGCCGGAAGTGAGTGCCCCACGTCCTTAGACTAGCGAAGTCGAGCAGAACTTCCATAGCTTCAAGTCTCGATGTATTTCGCCGCGAGCCGTCTTGATTAGGCCGGAGCGGCCTTCGGCTTTCCGACCCCTCCCGATATGAGGGCGACACCTGCATAAAATTCAGAGGAATCCCAGGCTGCTCTACGCTGCCTATAAGGCTATTGTGCGAGAGTGTTTCGGTAACGCCAGAGGAGACGCTCGCCATGCAACGGCATTTTAGCGACGCGCAAGACGTGTTGCTGGTTACCAAAGCGCTGATCTACTTCGTTTTCGTCGGGACCGGGGCCGTGGCGATCGCGGTTCTCGCACACCTGGTACCCGGCGGTGGCTAATCGGCGCGGTAACAACCGCTGGCATCGATCTGAACGCGGCGATCGCCGACGACGATCGCTCGGATGCGGTGGTCCCAGTAGCAGAGAACGCGCACCGCCGCCGGGCGCATTCGCGCGATGATGTCGCGGGCGCGGGCCGAAACGGCGACGGCATCGCGAATCCAGCGCGGTCGATCGTGCGGAGAGAGCGCGGTGTCGAGCTCGCCGTCGGCGACGGCCGGAACGATCGGCTCGGAGCGGGTCGCTCCGACTTGCAGCGGTGCGGCGGCGCTCGGCTCTTCAAGCTCGATGCGGCGCAGCATCGTTCCGGCGCTTCAGCTTCGCGATAGCGCTCGCGTGAAGCTGCGAGGCTCGCTGCGGTGAGATCGCCAGCCGTCTACTAACCGTGCGCAGCGACGCCTCCTTGAAGTAATGCATCACAACGACCTGGCGTAAACGCTGCGGGAGCTCGGCGATCATCTCGGCGAGCCGAGCACGCTCGAGCCGGCGCTCGACGATGCGCGCCGGATCGTCGCTCCAGTCGTACGCCAGCGCCTCGCCGCGCGGCAAGGGGGCGTCGAGTGAGAGCGGCTGCCCTCGGTGTGCCGCCGCCACCGCGCGGCGATAACCCGGACAGCGCTTCTCCATCTCGCCTGCGCTCGGTACACTGCCGCGCTGAGCCGCTAGCGAATATCGCTGATTTTCGCCGTCCCGAACGATGCGCCGTGCACGCTCCGAGACCGGATCCATGCGCCGTACGCCGTTGAGCATCGCACCGACGACGAGCCGCCGCGCGTATTCGCAAAGCTGCGTCCCACGCTGCGGATCGAAAGAATCAACCGCGCGGATGAGACCGATGCAGCCGTCGCCGACGAGATCGTCGACGTCGAGCGACGGCACCAGACGCTTGAGGCGCCGAGCGGCTTTGCGCACGAGGGGCAGCAGCGTGCGCACCGCGAGCTCGCGGGTTTCCTCATCGCTCATCTCCGATGCTCCAGTTTCGCCGCGATAAGCGCCGCGAATCCGTGCCCGTCGCGACGCGCGACCTCGCGTGCAAGCAGGTCGAGCTCGTAATCGCCGAGCGCTCCGCAGCCCGCGATCAGCGGGCGAAGCATCGGCGCGAGCAGCATCGCCTCGAACAGCTCGCCGGCTTGGCGCGCGTTGACGCTATCCACGTCGCAGGTTATCCATGCTGCGACTTTAGCGCACGGTTATCGCCTGAATGTTGCCTCGGTGTCAGTGTTTAGCGAACAGATCGATGCGCCAGTCGTTGCAGCGCATCCAGTGGCCCTTCGGATACTCAAACGTATGCTCGCCCAGCTTCGTGAATCCGGCATTGCGGCACACCGCGTTTGACGCCGCGTTCTCAACGTTCGGAAACGCGTGAAGGAACCGGCATTTTGATTCTTTGCGAGCAAGCGACGCGACTTCTAGCGCCGCTTTCGTTGCGAGTCCTCGCCCGGCGTACTGCGGAAGGATCATCCATCCGGCTTCGTAGACATCTTCGCCGAGCCACGTTTTCTCCCAAAAACCCACCGACCCAACGACCGCATCACGTTCCCAAACCGTGAACATGCCCTCGCTGCGCAAGAATCTAGCGTGTCGCTGCTCGATCTGCTCCGCGGATTCTATCCCGCCCAGATGTTCCATCATCGCGGGATCTCCGAGCGTCGCGTGCAGCAGCCAAAGATCGTCGTTGGTCCAAGGGCGCAGCGTAATCACCGCCGTCGAGTTCGCGGCTGTTCCTGACGATAACTGCCGCTCGGACGTCCTTAGAAGTGCCTATGAAAAGATTATGGAACGTCGACGTTGCGCGCTGCGACGCGCGCAGAGCGGAGCTCCTAGCCTAGACAGATGCCGGGAACGGCCACTCTTTGAAAGAGAGGTGGTTCCGCTACAGCGCTTTCGGGATATTGAGTAAGGCCGGCCTGAAACTCCGGTTGTTGAAATGCCCGGCGAAAGGCGGCCGCAGATTCCCAAACAGCGTAGTTCACGAAGGTGCTGCTGCCTTCGATTCCGCGATGAAGCTGCGTCGCGATGAAACCCGGTTGCCGCTTCATAACCGCGGCGTCGGCGGCCCATGCCGCCAGCAACGCGTCGGCTTCGCCGGGATCGACATAGAGTTTGTTGATCAACACGACGGGGCCGCCCTCGCTTGACATCTGATCTTGCAGCGTAACGATGTAATCCATCTCGTGAAATTTCATTTGTCACTCCTTTCAAGGGCTTCGCGCAAACGGCGTAATATTGACGTGACCTCTACGATGCTCCGCTTCGAAAGCGCCGCTGCGGCCAGTATCTGTTCGAACCACACACTTTGCCGGTCCATGATTTTCCGCAAGACTCTACGGCCTGTCGGAGTCAACGAAACCAGGTTCGCCCGACGATGATCGGGATTGTCTGCCAGCACAACGAAACTATCTGCCCGGAGTTCGTTTACAAGACGCTGAACGGACTGCCGGGCCAGGCCCATGTTACGAGCTATCTGCGATACCGAAAGAGGCCGCCCTGCCATTTCGAGAGCGCCAACAACTTGCCACCGCGAACTCGACATCGCGAGATCGCGTGTCATTAGGTTGCCGCTCGAGAGGAGGGCTCCATTCACGCGAAAGATTTCGACGGCGAGATTGCCGAGGGAGTTTACGCGCTGCACGATCTCGCCGCCACAGTGTCGGTATCCCTACCATATTGACAGTATACTGTCAATATGGAGTTGCCGGCTATCGCGTTTACCCGCGTTGCAAGTTGTTTGCGATACGAAGCATTTCATCCGCCGCTTGGACGCCCTTGGCGTTGGCTTCGTACGCTCGCTGGGCGTTGAGAATCTGCATCATCGCCTCGATGATCGTGACGTTCGATTCCTCGAGCACGCCGAAGCGCACCTTGGGACCGTCGTCCGCGCCGGGAAGAACCGTGCGCGCCGCACCCGACGCGGGGGTCGCTTCGAACATCGCGCCATCGACCGCTCGCAGATGCTCGGGCGATGCAAACTCCGCCAGACGGATGCGGCCGATCGTGCGTGCTTGCGCGTTTGCAAAGGTTGCCCGCACGCTCCCGTCGGGAGCGACCGTCGCAGTCAGCGCGTCGCGCGGAATCGTCACTCCTTCCAAACGGAGATCGTGGGAGTTGCGCAACGTACCGTCGGCCGCGCGCGAGAACTCGCCGTCGCGAGTATAGAATCGCCGCCCGCGCTCGTCGCGCACGGCGAAAAAGCCGGGGCCCTCGATTGCGAGATCGAACGGACCGGCGCTGCGCGCGAGTTTGCCCTGCGCAAAGAGCAAGTGCGTTCCAAGCGCAATCGTTCCGAGCCCGCCGCGGCCCGGAGCCACGAGCTCGGCGAACCGCTGTTCCGAACCCTTAAACCCGACCACGCCGGCATTGGCGAGATTATCTGCGATCGTATCGAGGTTTCGTTGCTGGGCAACCATGCCGCTCGCGGCTGCGAAAAGGGCGCGATCCATCGTCGCTCTGCCTCCTATGAAATGCGCGCGGCTTCGGCGGACTTCTGACGCGTTTGATCGATCGCGGCTACCGTCTTCTGCGCGCTTTCGAACGAACGCTCGGCCGCGAGTACGTCGATCATCTGTGCGATCGGGTCAACGCTGTTGGAAATGTGCGGGATTGCCGGTTCCCGCCGGCTCTCGATCGCCACGCCGAGCGATGTCAAGAACCCTCGCGCCGTTACCGGGCGAAAACCGCCGGTCGAAACGTTCGCCAGGTTTTCCGTCGCGATCTCGAGCCTCGTCCGTGCCGCGACCATCGCGCTCGATGCCCATGCAATGCCGTCCACGACCGCATGGTAGCGGACGCACTTAGCCGAATCGTTTCCACACGATGGCCGATCTGCGCACGCCCGCAATCCTGGCGATCGCCGCGCTCGTTGCGGCCTGCAGCTCGCCGTCGAGCGAGCGCATCAGCGACGCGGAGCTGGCCGCGATCGCCCCGCTCAAACAGCAATATTCCGAACTCGTCGCCGGCTTGGAGATCCGTCCGGCAACGACCCTGATCGTGAGCGTCGATCTACAAAATTACATCGAAGCCGACGACGCGCGCGTTGCCGCAATGAAACGCGAGGCGCTCGCGCGCTGGCGAGCCGCATGGGCCGCGCAGCACCCGCACGGACACGCGGTTCTGCAAGTGCGATTCATCGATTTCATCGGCCGCAAGGTCGGCGACGAAAAGACGAGCCTTTAAGTCCTCTCCGGTTCCGACGGCGACCGGGCGATGACGGCCCAGATGCGGTGGGGCACCGATAGCTGCTCGCCGGGAAAGTCTCGACGCAGTAGCTCGGCAAGCTCATCGTCGAAGGCCGCGACGGCTTCCGGCGGCAAGCTCGCCGCGACGCCGGCACTCGCTCGAATCCGGCCCCGCCACCCTTCTTGCGTGTAAATCAAAGCGAGGTCGAATGAAAAGCTTTCGGCGTCCACAAATCCTGCGCGCGCGACGTCAGCCAGCTCGTAGGCGTGAATGCCGTTCCCTCCGCCCATCTTCCACTGCGGGTTGTGCCGCTCGATCAGTCGCTCCGTATCGTCGACGACGTTGTTCGGCAAGGGAATCCAAGCGAGGTGCGCGAGAATCAAACGTCCGCCGGGTACGAGCACGCGATGCGCCTCCGCGGCAGCGCGCGCTCGGTCGAACCAATGCCAGCATTGCCCGGCGCACACGACGTCAAAGCTTTCGTCCGCGAAAGGCAACGCTTCGGCGAGCCCTTCGACATAGCGGACGGCGACGCCGGCGCTCGCATCGAGCGCGCACGCTTCGTCAAGCGACGCCGTGGAACGGTCCAGCCCGACAGCCTCGCATCCGCGGCTTGCAAAGCCGCGCGCCAGCGTTCCCGTGCCCGTGCCGAGATCGAGCACCCGATCGTTCCTACGAACCGCGTTTGCGGAAAAGATTCGGTCGAAGAAGGCGTCCGGAAATCCGGCACGATGCCGCGCGTAATCGGCGGCGGTTTTGCCGAAGTCAACGCTCATTCGCAGCGGCTATAGACGCTCGACGACCGCCTGCGCGAAGGCTTCGGTCGAAAGCGGGGAGTCGCCCGAACGCACGAGCTCCGCCGTGCGCAGACCGTCGGCGTAGGCACGATCCACCGCGCGCTCGATACGCTCGGCGCCGGCGTCGTCGGCAAGCGAATGCCGCAGCAGCATCGCCGCGGATAGAATCGCCGCGGTCGGATTAGCGACGTTTTTTCCCGCGATAGACGGCGCGGTGCCGCCGATCGGCTCGTAGAGTCCGAACGGCCGACCCTCCCGGCCGCGCACGCCGAGGCTCGCGCTCGGAAGCGTTCCGATCGACCCCGTTAGTATCGCCGCCTCATCGGAGAGAATGTCGCCGAACATATTCTCCGTGACGATGACGTCAAACTCGCCCGGACGTTGCACGAGCTGCATCGCGGCCGTGTCCACCAGCAAATGCTCGAGGCGAACGTCGGAATATTCCCGTGCGATCGCGTCGGTCACGCGGCGCCAGAGGCGCGACGTCTCGAGAATGTTCTGCTTATCGACCGAGGTGAGACGTTTGCGCCGCGCGCGCGCGAGCTCGAACGCGATTCGCACGATGCGTTCGATCTCGGGCGCTCGATAGATCATCGTATCCACCGCTTCCTCGACGCCTCCGACGCTACGCTGCTCCTTCGGTTGTCCGTAGTAGATGCCGCCGGTGAGTTCGCGTACGACGATCATATCGATCCCGCGCACGATCTCGGGCCGCAGCGGCGACGCGTCCTCCAAGCCCGCAAAAACGCGGACGGGCCGGAGATTCGCATAAAGCTCGTAATCGCGGCGCAACAAGAACAGCGCGTACTCCGGCCGTTGCGGCAGTGATTTTCCTTCGTACTGCGGAAGGCCGACGCTTCCGAACAGAATCGCGTTGCTGCGGTCGCACAGCGCGCGCGTTTGGTCCGGCAGCGCGGGCAGTCCACGCGCAAGCGCCGCGCCTCCGACGGGCGCTTCGACGCATTCGACGTCGGGCCGAACGATAGTGAGAACGTGAAGCGCCGCGCGGGTAACCTCGGGGCCGATCCCGTCCCCGGGCAGCACCGCGATCAGTAGACGGTGATTCGCGTCGTATCGTCCTTCTTCGCCGGCTTCACTTTCGCGGGCTCGGGCTCAGGCACGACGTTCTGCGGCGGCGCTCCTTGCGGCTCGCCGTTCCCGGCGGACCCTTCCTTGCGCTCCAGCAGTGCCAAGTGCGTCATGAGGAGGCTGCGAAGCTCGCTGCGGGCCTTCTCGGCAGCCTCGACCGCGCGCTGATGCTCGCGGCGAACGTCGGCAATCGCGTCGTTGTAGCCCGCAATCTCGCGTTCACCGGCCAAGCGCGCCTGCTCGCGGATCAAGTCGGCTTCCTTATGGGCCGAAGCCTTGACCTCGTCGGCGGTGCGCTGCGCGAGGACGAGCGTATTTTGCAGCGATTCTTCCATCGCCTTGAAATGGCTTACGCGTTCTTTGAGGTCGGCGATTTCCGCTTCGAGCGCGGCGCGCTGGTGCGCTTCGTCCTCGAGCGTCTCGATAATCTCATCCAAAAACGCGTCCACCTCGGCGCGATCGTAGCCCTGCAGCGCCTTCTTGAAGGTCTTGTGTTGGATGTCGACCGGTGTGATTTTTTGCACGCCAGAGAACCCCCTATGTTCGGTTGGCCATGAAATCGAAGGTGCCGTCGGCCATGATGGAATCGCGCAAGCCTGCGGCGTTGACCACGATGCCGGCCGGAACGACGAGGTAAATAGACTCCGCAAGCTTCTGAATTTTGCCGTCGATCGTATACGCTACGCCCGACGTGAAATCGACTACTCGTTGCAAGAGCGTGCGATCCGCGTTCTGCAGATTGACGATGACGACTTGCCGGTTCCGTAACGAGTCGGCGATCTCGACCACGTCTTGATAGCTTCGCGGCGAGTAAAGACTCACTTGACTATTGCCGCGCCGCCCCGCGGCGGACAGCGGCACGACGCGCGCCGACGAGTCGTCGTCGGCGTAAAACTCTTCCTCGTCGTCGCGGATCGAAAAGAACGAGCCGATCTTGCTGAACATGCTCAACGCGCAACCTCCTTCGCCGAGCGCGGACCAAAGAGGGCTTCCCCGATGCGCAACATCGTCGAACCCACCTGAAGCGCTTCCCGCCAATCGCCCGACATGCCGATTGAGAGCGTACTTCCACCTACACGGGCCAACGTCTTGGCGGCCAGCTCGAACGCGCGCAAGATTTCATCCCGCTCTGAGGTGAGCGGTCCGATCGCCATGACGCCCTCGAGCCGCAAGCCCGGCTGCCCGCGCAGCACCTCAGCGAGCCGTTCGGCTTGCGCGGGGGGACATCCAAATCTATCCACAGGCGAAATGTTGAGCTGCAGCAACACCGGCAGCGTCTTTCCGGCTTCGAGCGCCGCCTTCGAAAGCGGCGCGGCGGCTTTCTCGCGGTCGACGCTCTGCACGACGTCGAAGAGGGCGGCGACCGCCTTTGCCTTGTTCGTTTGCAGATGGCCTACGAAGTGCTTGCGCACCGGCGGCAACAGCGGAAATTTGCGACGCGCTTCTTGGAGATAGCTTTCGCCGAGATCTTCCAGGCCGGCGCCGATGGCCGCCGCAATCGTGGCCTCAGGCTGCCCTTTACCGATGCCGACGAGCGTGATGCCGGCCGGGTCTCGGCCGCACTTGCGAGCTTCGTGGTCGATGGCTCGCCGGAGCGCAGCGTAACGTTCGATCATCCTCGCGCCGGCTGCGCCGACGCCGGACCGATCTCGGTGCGCGGACCGGGACGGGTCGCGCAATAGACGATTCCGATTATTCCGGCGACGATCATCGGTATCGCGTAGAGCTGTCCGCCCGTCAAACCCATGAAGCTGAACGCCGTTTGACGCCACATCTCGGCGATCGTGCGCGTGATGCCGTAGAGCGTGAACCAGGTCCAGGCGACGACGCCGTCTTTGGGCTTGAGACGATAGACGATCAACAAGATCGGCAACGTAAGGATGTCGAGAATTGCTTCGTAGATCTGCGAGGGATGGCGGTAGACGGGCGCGCCGTTTACCAGCGGCGCCGTCGGAAAGATCAGACACCAGGGGCGGTCGGGTTTGCAAGGATCGCCCCAGAGCTCGTCGTTGATGAAATTGACGATCCGCACGAGCGTAATCCCCACCGGGAGCATCATGACGACCTCGTCGCCGATCACCGTGTACTTGAGCCCCGGGTGCTTGCGGACGAACAGCCACATTCCCACCAGCACGCCGACCAGGCCGCCGTGGAACGCCATCCCGCCGTTCCACACGGCGATGAAGTTGATCGGATTCGAGAAGTAAAACGACGCGTCGTGCATGCTGATAATGTCGTTGATGACGAAGAACGTTCGCCCCCCGACGAGCACGCCGATCAGCGCGTAAAAGAGGAAATCCTGAATTTGCTCGCGCGTAAGCCCGAGGCGGCGCCGTCCGGCGGGGCGGCTCATCCACAAATAGACGCAAACGAACGCGACCAAATAGGCAATGCCGTACCAGTGGACGCGCAACGGCCCAAGATGAATCGCGACGGGGTCGATATTTGTCGGATAGGTAAACCAATGCTGCATGAAAACAGGCCTTACTCAAATCTCGGGATAACCATTTTGGGCGCATGAGCTCGACAACGCACGTCACGGCCGGCATTGCCTTCCTCGCGGGCCTCGTTTCCTTCGTGTCGCCGTGCGTCCTCCCGCTCGTG
>JAFAHB010000156.1 GCA_019237435.1 Vulcanimicrobiota bacterium | reverse complement strand
GATCGCTAATCTGATGATCGACGACGGCGGAGCTCAGGTGCAGGCGCTCGATCTCTGCGTTGGCGTCGTTGAGCGTCTGTCCTACGAACGACGGGATCGTCACGGTCGCCGACGATGGCAGCAAAAAGTCGTAGATTTGGCGCCCGAACCACACGACGACCGTTACGAAGAACACGAGCACGATCGGAAAGAGCCAATCGCGTGGCAAGTATTCTTGCAGCGACGATCTCAGGCGAGCGCCTCCGCCGGCAGTTTACTGAAGTCGAGATTGCTAAAGAGTCGCTGAACGTCTTCGTGCTCTTCGAGAGCTTCGAGGAAAGCCAGCACCGTCGAAAGGTCCGTGCCGAGCAGCTCGACCTTCGTCTTCGCCCGCATGCCGAGGTAGGCATCCGTGATGGTCGCGCCACGCGCTCGTAGGTCGTCGCGCACTCCAGCCAACCGCGTCGGCTGCGTGTAAATGATCGCAAGCTCGGGATCGTACTCGATATCGTCGACGCCGTCGATGAGCGACTCTTCCAGCAGCGCTTCTTCCGAACGGCCGCCGGGCTCGATTTCGATGATGCCGACGGGGTCGAACATCCATGCAACGCTGCCGGTCTCGCCAAGGCTGCCTTCGTGTTTGCTGAAAAGAAACCGCAGCTCGCCCGCCGTACGATTGCGATTGTCGGTCGCCGCGTCGACGACTACGGCGAGTCCGCGAGGGCCGTAACCTTCATAGCGTATCTCTTCGATGTCGCGCTCTCCGCCTTGACCGGTGCTTCGCGCAATGGCTCGCTTGATATTCTCCTGCGGCATATTGAACTCGCGCGCCTTTTCGACCGCCATCTTGAGGCGGTAGTTGGCTTCGGGATCCGGCGAACCGCCCTTGGCCGCGAGTATGATCTCCTTGCTCAATTTAGTGAAGAGCGCGCCGCGCTGGGCGTCGGCCTTACCTTTCTTGAGCTTGATGTTGTGCCACTTGGAATGTCCCGACATTACGAAACCTCTTCGCTAACCGGGGCCGATAATCCAGGTCGGGAACCACATGCGTGCGTGCCAGGCGCTCCAGGAGATCGGATGCGCCGCCAAGATCGGGTAGAAGAACACGAAGCTCAACGCGGCCGCCGCCACATACGCTCCGACTCCAAGTCCTCCGAGCCACTGCCCGTTCTCGCGCCGCCGCGCCCATTGCCAGAATCGCTGCAGCACGATTGCGTTGCATAAACAGATTAGCGGAATATCGACGTAGAAATGATAGGCGAAGGTAATGCGCGGCGATCGTATCCAGGGCAGCCATTCCAGGAGGTAGGTGATGACGATGAGCGCGTAGGCTTTGTTTCGCTCGCGCCACGCCAAGAGGGCAACCCACGGTACGCAGAGCAGGCCAAACCACAGAACGATCGGATTGGGCATGGAGGTAATCTCATAGACGCAACATCCGCTGGGGTTGGTTGGATCCTTGCGATGATCTTGATAGAAATACGCAATGGGCACGTAGTCGAGGGGCCATTCCCACCACTTTGAGGAGTATGGATGCGTTGCTTTCAGCGTGTCGTGATACTGAAACATCGAGTATTGCCGGTAGACGACGTCGTTCGCATTATGGATCTCGTTGGGGTCGGGCGAATGGCGTAGGAAATCCGGCACCCAAACCAGCGCATACACGGTGGCGCTGACGAGCACGATCGTAGCCAGCGCTGCATCGAGGCGAAATCCGCGCGGGTTACCCCAGAGCGCGGGTCGCCCCGCGAAGAAATAGCGTTGCAGCCAAACGCCGATGATGACGACGAAGCTCACGCCAAAGCCCATGACGCCATACCATTTGGTGCTCACCAACAAGCCGAGTGCGACCGTGAAGAGGATCAGCCATAACTTCGACGACCCGCCGGTTTCGACGGCTCCGCCGGCGCGAAGCTCGTCGCCCGCATACACGGCTTCGCCGGCGGGTGTGCGGTACGTCACGCTGGCGTCGCGCCGGTATTCGATCCGCAACGGCTCGTCCTCGTACACCAGCACCCCGCCTCTCGGCTGCGAGACCGCGCCCCGTGCAATCTTGCCCCGCGCGTCGATCGTACCGCCGTCGGCTGCAAACATCGCAGTCCCGTCACGACCGCGCAGCGCGTAAGAACCTTCGGCATACGTCAGCTCCCGCCGGCCGTCGCCGAAAAGCCTGGGGAAACCGGCATACCGCGCGAGCAGATAGCACAAGCATGCGATATAAAGCGTGACGATGGTCGCAGCCGCGGCATCGAAGCCCCAAGCTAGGCGGCAAACTTGCCCGATGGCGGCGCCGGCCGCGAGCGCAGCGACGACGACGCCCGCAAACCCCCAGGCCGGCACGATGATATTCGCTCGTTCGGCCACTTGCGAGCTGATCCAAAAGCGATAGAACGCATAGACGGCGAGCGTGGCGAAAAAGATTACAAAGCCTTCCGGCGTCGCAATTCGCGATTGCACGAAATGCATGCCGTCGAAGGTGAGCAGCAGCGCCGTGATCGTCGCGAAGATCGTCGACCCGGTTACGCGCTTGGCAAAAAGGTACAGCAGCATCACGACCAGCGCACCGAAGACCACGTCGAGAAAGCGCCAGCCGTAGGAGTTGTCGCCGTTGGTCATATGGCCGACGACGGCGTTCAGAAAAGTCCACCCGCCCACGCCGTGACCTTTGGGCATACCCCCGAAGAGCATCATCGAAAAGGTGATCAGCAGCTTACTGAGCGGCGGGTGCGTATTCTCGTAGATCCGCATGTTTTGCAGATACTCTTCGCCGGCACGCGCGAAGTAAATTTCGTCAAAGACCTTTTCCGGCGGCCACCAATAGCCGATGAATGATACAACGAAATTCCCGGCGCCCAGCGCCAACATGATGACGTAATCGAGGGGCGCTCGAATCGTCGCCAAGCCCTCGCGTGGATCGAACCAACCGCGCGCACCC
>JAFAHB010000136.1 GCA_019237435.1 Vulcanimicrobiota bacterium | reverse complement strand
GACGCGACCTCGCGCTTGATGCGCATGATCGGTAGACGGATCGTGACGGCCGTTCCACGTCCGAGCATCGATTCCGCCGCGATCGAGCCGCCGTGCGCGTCGATGATGCCTTTGACGATCGCAAGACCCAAGCCCGCTCCGCTGCTGCCTCGCGTGCGCGAGCGATCGACCACGTAAAACCGGTCGAAAATATGCGGCAGGTCGCGATAGGGAATGCCTTCGCCGGTATCCCGGACGCGTAACACGGCATCGCTGTCGCGTGCGTCGACCTCGATGCGAATGCGTCCACCGCCGGGCGTGTGCCGAAGCGCGTTGTCGATGAGATTGACGAAGACTTGCGCCAGCCGGTCTGGGTCGGCCTCAACCCGCACGGGTCGCGATGCCGCAAGCTCGAGCGAAACACCCTTGTTCGATGCTTGCTGTTCGAACGAGCCGACGATGGGACGCGCAACGTCTTCGAGATCGACGTCGCATAAGTTCAGCTTGAGTTGCCCGGATTCGGCGCGGGCCTGCTCCAGGAGCTGCCCGACGAGCGCAGCTAAACGATCGACTTGCGCGAGCGCTTGCGGCACGAAGAGATCGCGAGCTTCCCGCTCCGGCGCCTCGAGGACCGTTTCGAGCATGAGCTTGATCGACGAGAGCGGCGTGCGCAGCTCGTGCGAAACGTTCGAAAGGAACTCTTTGCGCGCGCGATCGAGTCGAAGCAACGCGGTCTGGTCGTCGGAGAAAACGACGACGCGCCGCGGTCCGTCGTCGCCATCGGTCAAGGGATAGATCGACACCCGATACGTGCGCTGACCGGAAGCGCCCGTGAGCATGAGCGGCGCGACGGAGGCCTCCCCGCGCAACGCGTCTCCGATGCGCCGCTCGACTTCGATGTTCGGTATCGCTTCGATGACGTGTACGTTGAGCGCACGCTCGGGGTCGAACCCAAAGGTCGCGCCCGCCGCAGCGTTGGCAAACTCGACGTGGCAAGTCTCGTCGACGAGCAGCACCCCGATCGGCAGCGCCCGGACCAGTCGCGCAAACGCGCTGTCAACGGAAATCGCGGCGGTGGCCGGCGGCCGCCGCGGCGGTGGCTCCGGAACCGGGGTTGCCGCTTCGGCCGGAGCGCGTGCGGCCGTCCGAAAAAAGCGCGTCGATGCTGCGCCGGCGGCGGCGCCGGCGAACAGAGCAACGAGCGCCCATTCCAACGGGCTCACCTGCAACTACGCTTTGAACATGTAGCCGCGGCTGCGCACGGTCAGGATGTGTCGCGGCGCACGCGAGTCTTCTTCGATTTTTTCGCGCAGCCAACGGATGTGAACGCTGACCGTTTGCTGCTCGCCCTCAAAATCGTACCCCCAAACCTTATCGAGCAGCGTCTGCCGCGTGACGACGCGGCCGTGATTCTCCATCAGAACCCGCAGCAGTCCGAACTCCTTGGGCGCGAGCGAAACCTCTTTGCCGCGTACCGTGAGCTGCTGCCGCGACGGGTCGAGCACGATCGATCCGAGAGCGATCGCTTCGTCGTGTTCCGATTGAATTGAGCTTTGGCGGCGAAGACGCGCCTTCACGCGCGCGAGAAACTCGTGCAGCGCGAACGGCTTCGTGACGTAGTCGTCGGCGCCGAGCACCAGAGCCAGCACTTTGTCGATCTCCTGAACCTTCGCCGTCAGCATGATGATCGGTACGGGGCTAAATTTGCGGATTTCCTTGCAGGCCTCGACGCCGTCGAGGATCGGCAGCATGATATCGAGCACGATGAGATCGGGCTGCTCGCGCTGCGCCATTGCGATCGCGCTGCGGCCGTCGCCGGCGGTCACGACGGCGTAACCGCTGCGCTCCAAGTTGAAGCGAAGCGTTTGAAGGATCGCCGACTCGTCGTCGACGACCAGGATTTTCTTATTGACTTCCGGCGTTTTGACCAAGCTGGTGCGCGGTTTTGTCTCCGTTGCATTCATACGCTTTTACTATCGCACTGTAATCCAGCGCGCCGTCCCCTTTTTCGGAGCGAGCAGTGTAGAGTTGATAGGCCAATTCCGTGGCGGGCATCGGATGATCGATCGCACGCGCCGCCTCGAGTGCGGTGGCTAGGTCTTTGCGAAGTAGATCGAGCGCGAATCCGCCGTCGAACGTGCCGGCAAGCCAGGTCTTCGGCAGCCACTCGTTGAGCAGATAGTTCGACGCGGTTGCCGATGCGAGGACGTTCCTCACCGCTTCGATATCGGCGCCGGCCCGTCTC
>JAFAHB010000127.1 GCA_019237435.1 Vulcanimicrobiota bacterium | reverse complement strand
GCGATTCTCGCGTGCGTTCCCGCAACGAGATCGACGAGATTTCGCGTCGCCGTAGCGATGCCGGAGAGTCTGCCGAGCAGATTGAGCGCAGTGCGTTCGCCGGTGAGAATCGCACGCGCTCGCCCGGAGATTTCCGCTACGGTCGTCCCTGCCTCGGTGCGCTCTCCCTCGCCGACTCGCGCCGTGATTTCGACGCGTTCGTCGAGCAATCGAAAGGCAAGCGCGGCGAAAGGCAAGCCCGCGACGATGCCGTTGCGCCTTGCAACGATGCTCGCGGTAGCGCGACGATCGGGCGCGACGATTGCGTCGGTCGTGAGGTCGCCGCCGTGGCCGATGTCTTCGAGCAGCGCGGCTCGAACGATCGACTCGGCGACGAGTTCAGGCGACGCTGCGTAGCCGCGTAAAGGAGCGCTTCGCGAAAGCTTCATTCGTCTGCGGATAATCGCTGCGGTAGTGGCTGCCTCGGCTCTCGCGCCGCGCCAGCGCGGCTTCGGCGATCATGCGGCCGACGACCAGCAAATTGCGAAGTTCGCCGGCATCTTCGCCGAACTCGGCGTTCAGATCGTCGAGCCGCGCGAGCGCAGCACGCAAGCCGGCTTCGTCGCGGACCAATCCAACGTTGGAGTACATGACGTTGCGCACGTCGCTGAGCGCTTGCGCCGCCGTGGTGCGCGGACTGCGGCGGTCGCGTTGAGCTTCCGGCACCGACTGCACGTGCCGGGCTAAGCGTTTTGAGCGGCGGCGAGCGCTTGCGATATCGCTTGCGACGCGGGAGCCGTAAACCAGCGCCTCGAGCAGCGAGTTGCTCGCGAGGCGATTGGCTCCGTGCACGCCCGTCGCGCTCGTCTCACCGCACGCCCAAAGATTTGCCAGCGACGTTCGGCCCCATTCGTCGACCGCAATGCCGCCCATCAGATAGTGCGCGGCCGGCGCGACCGGAATGTTCTGCACGCGCGGATCGATGCCGGCCGCCATGCAGAAGCCGAAGACGGTCGGAAACGCCTCTGGAAAGTGGGCGCCGATCGCCTCGCGAGCCTCGAGCCCGACGGTGCGCCCGCGCTGCTGCTGTTCGAAGATTGCGCGCGCTACGACGTCTCGCGGTGCAAGCTCGGCATCGGGGTGCACCGATGCCATGAATCGTTCCCCGAGGTCGTTGACCAGCAACGCGCCCTCACCGCGAACCGCTTCGGTGACGAGCGGCATCGGATCGCGTCCGATCGCAAGCGCCGTGGGATGGAACTGCACGAACTCCATATCGGCAAGCAGCGCGCCGGCACGTGCCGCCATCGCGATGCCGTCGCCCGTCGCTTCGATCGGATTGGTCGTATGGCGATAAAGCCGTCCGATGCCGCCCGTCGCGAGCACGACGGCGTCGGCCCTGATCTCGACGTGCGCACCCGTGCCGTTATCGATCGCGGTGACGCCGCGAACGCAACCATCTTCGAGGATCAAGTCGCGCGCCGTCACTTCTTCGACGACCTCGATCGACTCGAGCGCGCGTACCGCTTCGATGAGCGTTTTGAGAATCTCGTGACCGGTCGCATCGCCGCCGGCTTTGACGATGCGACGGCGTTGATGGGCGGCCTCACGTCCCAGCGCGAGCTCGCCGGCGGCAGTACGATCGAATGCCGCGCCGAGCTCGAGAAGCTCTTCTACCCGCGCGGGAGCGTCGCGCGTGAGAATTTCAACGATCTTGCGATCGCTGATCCCGGCGCCGGCACGTTGCGTATCGATCGCATGCAGCTGCGGCGAGTCATCCTTGCCGATGGCGGCCGCGATCCCGCCCTGCGCCCAATCCGTCGCGACGCCTTTGCCGAGGCGCGTTTTGGATAAGACCGTCACGCGGGCGGGGCTCAATTTGAGCGCGGCGATCAGCCCGGCGATGCCGGCGCCGATCACGAGCGCATCGCTGCGATGGTGCTCCATAGAATCGACGCTAGTCGCGCGGGCGGCTATACTGCAGCATTCGTTCCACGGCGCGACGCGCGCGCTCCGCGACTTCCGGCGCGATGGTTACCTCGTACTCCATCGCTTCCAGTGAATGCAGCACCTTCGGCAGCGTGTTGCGCTTCATATGCTGGCAAAGGTTGCACGGCCGCACGAACTCGACGCTCGGGTAGCGGCCGGAAACGTTATCCGCCATCGAACATTCGGTCATCATTAGAATGCGCGCCCTTCGACTCCGTTCGCGCTGCTCACTTCGCTCAGGGTGACAGGCTTCGTCGGCTAACCGCCCAACATATTCCGTCATGCCTTGGGTCGAGCCGACGTAATCGGCTTCGGCGAGCACGTCGGGCGGACACTCGGGATGTGCGAGCACCACGAGCGACGGATCGCCTTCGCGGAATCGCCGAACGTCGTTGCCGCTGAAACGCTCGTGGACTTCGCAATGACCCTTCCACGCAATGATCTCCACGCTCGTTTTCGACGCTACGTATTTCGCGAGATACTCGTCGGGAAGGAAGATGACGCGCGGCGCGCCGAGCGCTTCGACGATTTGCACCGCGTTGCCGCTGGTCACGCAGACGTCCGATTCGGCTTTCACTTCGGCCGACGTGTTGACGTACGTGACGATCGGCGTGCCGGGATACCGCTCGCGCAGCAGCCTTACGTCGGCGGCCGTTATCGATTCCGCTAGCGAGCAGCCGGCCTTCAGATCGGGAACGAGCACGGTCTTGGTTGGATTGACGAGCTTCGCGGTCTCCGCCATGAAATGCACGCCGCACAAAACGATAACGTCGGC
>JAFAHB010000228.1 GCA_019237435.1 Vulcanimicrobiota bacterium | reverse complement strand
AACGCGACGTTTGGAATCGGCAACGGAGAAGCGCTGGGGTTCGAGCCTGGCTCTTCGACCGGCGCGGCCTTCGAAGTGGACGACCTTAGGGCGATGCGCGACCGGCTCAAGGCCACCGGTGTTGAGGTCGGTGAGGTGCACGAATTTCCGGCGTGCGTCACCTGCTTCGCTCGCGACCCGGAGGGGAACCGCTTTGCGTTGCATCAGCGTCGCGCCTCGGTGCCCGAAAACGTAGCCTAGGCGGTCGCGGCTTCGCGCGAAGCCTCGATCAGGATTTGCGCGACTTCGGGTCGCGAGAACTCGGGCGGCGGCAACTCCCCCGCGCGTAGCATTTCGCGCACCTTGGTTCCGCTCAAAGAAACGTGATCGGAGGCGTCGTGCCTGCAGGTTTTCTTTGAGCCCATCTGCTGGCAACGCTTGCAGTAAAAGCTATTTTCGAATTTGAGTGGCGTGATGCCCAGTTCGGCCGGGTCGAATTCGTCGAACAGCTTCTGTGCGTCGTAGGTGCCGTAGTAGCTTCCCACGCCCGCATGATCGCGTCCGACGATGAAGTGGGTGCACCCGTAATTCTTGCGGATCATTGCGTGGAAAATCGCTTCGCGCGGCCCGGCGTACCGCATGGCGGCCGGCATCGTGCTCAATAGAACGCGATCGGGCGGATAGTAGTTTTCGAGCAGCGCGCGATAACAGCGCATGCGTACTTCGGCTGGGATATCGTCGCCTTTGGTTTCTCCCACGAGAGGATGAAGCAGCAGTCCGTCCACGATCTCGAGCGCGCACTTTTGAATGTACTCATGAGCGCGGTGCACCGGATTACGGGTTTGAAAACCGACGATCGTTTTCCAGCCGCGGCGCTCGAACTCGGCGCGCGTCTGCACCGGCGTGAGGCTGTCCGGACTCTGCTCGCGCGGCAGAACCCAAACTGGCCCTCCTACGAGCACGTCCTTTCGCTCGTATAGCGCGGCAACGCCGGGATGCTTCTCTTCTTCGGTGCGATAGACGTTCGACGCTTCGCGCCGCCTGTCGTATTCGAACACGTCCTCAACGTCGATGACGCCGCGCAACTCGCCTTCGCTATCGTAGAGTGCGGCGCGACTGCCGGGCGTCGGCGCGATTTCCCGCTCGACGGCGAGGACGACGGGTATGGTCCAAGGCAGACCGTTGCCCAGCCGCATCGACGTAACCACGGGATCGTAATCTTCGCGCGTCATGAAGCCGCTGAGCGGACTGCACGCACCGTTGGCAATCAACGCAAGGTCATTGAGTTCCCGGCCGCTGAGGGTGAGAGCGCGGAAGTTCTTGCTTTCCTGCCGCAGCTCCGCAACAGCCTGCGGCGAATCCGCCGTCCGGTGAACCAGCTTACCGCCGTGAGGAGCGATCATAAAGCCGCCTTAATCTCGGATGGTAGAAACCCGCGCCGCTTGATCTCCACGAGAATTTTGCCGACGCTTTCCTCGACCGATTCTATTTCGCTATCGACGGTGACGTCGGGGTTCTCGGGTGCCTCGTACGGGTCCGAGACGCCGGTAAAGTGCTGCAACTCGCCCGCCATTGCTTTCTTGTAGAGTCCTTTGACGTCGCGCCTGACCAGTTCGTCCAAGGAACAACGCACGAAGACTTCGACGAATCGCGCGGACCCGATACGCCCGCGTGCTTCGGCTCGAGCCTGCGTATACGGCGAGATCGCGGCCGTGATGACCGCAGCGCCGTGCTTGACGAGCAGCGAGGCGACGAACGAGATGCGCGCGATGTTGATGTCGCGGTCATCACGACTGAATCCGAGACCCTTGGAAAGATGGGTGCGCACCTCATCGCCGTCGAGAACTTCGACGCTGCAGCCGCGAGCCGCGAGCTCCGGCGCGAGCCTTTCGGCTATCGTACTCTTCCCCGCACCGGAGAGTCCGGTAAGCCACACGGTGAATCCCTGGTTCAAACTGGAGTCCTTTCTAGGGGGTGAAATCAAGGAACGCTCATCACGCAGCGCGAGACCTTCAATATAAGGAGGCGTCCCAGTGGGGCGCTTTCTTCGCCTTCGCGTGGTGGGGCGCCTTCGACATCGTCAAGTGGTGCGCGGGCGACTGCCCGCAAATTGTGCCTCGTGCAGGCGCGCGTACGCACCGCCTCGCGCAAGCAGCTCGTCGTGGGTTCCGATCTCGAGCACGCGGCCGGCCTCGATGAAAAGCACTTTGTGCGCGCGCCGCACCGTAGAAAGCCGGTGCGCGATGATCAGCGTCGTTCGGCCGGGCAGAAGCCGGTCGAGAGCCTCCTCGATCATCGCTTCGGAATGGGTGTCCAGAGCGCTGGTTGCTTCATCCAAAATCAGAATGCGAGGATCGCGTAATACGGCACGCGCGATAGCGATTCGCTGGCGCTCCCCTCCCGATAGACGTACGCCCCGCTCGCCGACTTGGGTCGCATAACCTTCGGGGAAGCCTTTCACGTATTCGTCGACGTTCGCATCCTGAGCGGCCGCTCTGACTTCATCGTCGGTCGCGCCGGCGCGGCCGTACCGGATATTCTCCAAAATCGAACCGCGAAAGAGTTGCACCTCTTGCGGTACGATCGCGATTGCGGAACGCAGGTCGGAGAGTCGCACACTTGCGATATCGACGCCGTCGAGCAAGACGTGGCCTACCTGCGGCTGATAAAAGCGCGGAACGAGGTTGACTATCGTCGTCTTCCCGGCGCCTGAGGGTCCCACGAGCGCAACCACTTCGCCCGCTTCGATCGTGGCGTTCACGCTGCGCAGCGCGGGCGGGTCGTCGGGCTTGTAGCGAAATGTAACATCGACGAACTCAAGGCGTCCGCGCACGGCCGGCAACGGCGTCGCAGCGGCGGCGTCGCGCGCTTCTACCGGCAGGTCGAGTACTTCGAAGACGCGCCCGGCTCCCACGATCGCCTTGCCGATGTCGCCAAAGAAAGCGGCGACCCGGTTCATTGGGTTCATGAGATTGACCAGTAGCCCCCAATACATGAACACTTTGCCGGTATCGAGCCGGCCGACCAAGACTTCACGCACGGAGAGCCACATGATTCCAACGACCGCCGCTACCATGATTGTCGAGATGACCAGCGGCTGAGTTTGAATGAACTGCGTGAGCTTCATGTATGCGCCGAAGAAATCGTCGTTGCGACTACGAAAGCGCGCTACCTCGAACTCCTCACGGCCGAACGACTTGACGACGCGTTGTCCGCCGAGAACCTCGGCGAGGTTCGCCGTGAGATCGGCGATGCGCTGCTGCGCGCGATGTGTGCTCGCCGAGATCAAGCGCTGAAAATTCGAGACCGCCAGCGAAACGATGGGCGCCACGAGTACGAGCGAGAGCGTCAAGAGCCAATCGAGATAGATCATCGTCGCAAACGACGATATAAACGTCGCCAGCGCCACGACCAGCTGCGGCACCGAAACGCTCACCGCATCGATCATCATTTGCAAGTCGGTTGAAAATCGCGCAATCAACTCGCCCGGGCGCCATTTGTCAAACTCCCCGAGCGGCAAGTTGAGTAAACGATCGAAGAGCCGCACGCGCAGACGCGCGACCAGATGCTGACCGCTCCACGCCGTGAGATACGTCTGCCCGTAGATCGCGGCATTGGCCAGAATGAGCGCAACCGACGTCAAGCCCAGCGCCAGGTAGAGCGCGTTCAAGTCGGGCGGGTGCCGGGGTGGGGGAACGAGCACCTGGTTGATGATGATCCGAAATGCCAACGGGGGCACGATAGAGAGGATGCCGGCGAGCACGCCCATGGCCATCGCGACCGCAAGGCGTGGGTAATATGGACGCGCCTCGCGCGCTATGCGCGCGAGGATCGAGCGGCGGCTCATCGGCGCAACCGGAAATGTGCCATAACTCTGCAGCGTCTTCACCTTGAGGCCACCCGCCGGTGAAACCTCCCCTGGCGCGCTACGGTACGTGATGGTGGCACTAAGTCGAGAGGATCGGAAAGAAGTTCATGGACTGCTATTTTCACGCGAACGTACCGTCGGTCGCTCCCTGCACCGAGTGCGGAAAGCCGATCTGCGCAACCTGCCGCGACGAGCGCGGCGGCTGCCCCAGTTGCCGGCTTGCCGCCAAAGTAGAGGCCGCGACGGCGACGCGGCAACAGATTGCGGGCGCAGTTCCCCCGCGACCGGCACCCGCGAGCGTGCGTGGTCGAGCAACGATCGTCGCGCCCTCCGATCCGGCCGAATCCCGCGCGTTGGTCGCGCTTGGCTATCCGCTGTGGCCGCTCGCGCTGATCTCGCTGCTCGATCGTAAGCAGTCCCGGAAGCTGCGGCGTCAGGCAGTCCAGGCGTTAGGCTTCAACGTAGGCATGTACGGACTCGCCGGCATGCTGTGGCTCATCGCGCAAATCCCGTTCTTCAACATCTCAGCGTGGGTGCTGCTGCCGCTCATGCCGATACTCTTTCTGGTGGCCAGCGTCTATTACGGCATCAAAACGTGGAACGGCGACGACGTACGCGTCCCCGTGGTCAGCAGTTGGATTGATGACCGAATGCCGGACGGCATTTCGGATTAGACCCGCGACGCGATAAATTCACGGTAGCGGCGCAGGAACGCACGCGCCGCCGGCGCGTGGTCGACGACGGGCTGAGGGTAACTTTCGCTATCGTACAGCGCAAGCGGAAGCTGCGGCGATTGCACGATCCCCCCTTCCCGCGTCTCGATCGGAACGTGCCGCAACTCCGGAATCCAACGCCGCACGTAGGCTCCTGCCGGATCGTACCGACGGCGCTGGCGCTCGGGATTGT
>JAFAHB010000198.1 GCA_019237435.1 Vulcanimicrobiota bacterium | reverse complement strand
TACGTCTTCTTCAGCTATATCGGTTTCGACACGGCGACGACCACCGCCGAAGAGTGCAAGAACCCTCAGTTCGACGTCCCGGCGGGCGTGATCGGCGCGCTCGCAATCGGAACGCTCATCTATTGCGCGACGGCCATCGTGCTCGTCGGCGCCGTGCCTTGGAATCAGGTGCCGATCAAGAACCCCCTGGTCTACGCGCTCGCGCCGCTGCACACGCCGGCGCTAAACTGGGTGATCACGGTCGGCGTACTGGCCGGAACGACCAGCGTTGCGCTCGCGTCGCTGCTCGGACAATCGCGAATTTTCTACGTCATGGCTCGTGACGGCATGCTGCCGCCGGCGGTCGCGGTGGTGCATCCTCGCTTCAAGACGCCCTTGATCACGACGATGCTTACCGGCGTCGCGGTCGCGATACTCGCACTCATCGTTCCGCTTAACAATCTGCTCAATCTCGTGAACATCGGAACGCTCATCGCCTTCTCGGTGGTCTGCGCAGGCGTTCTCTACTTGCGCAAGCGCCGTCCGGAGCTGCCCCGCAGCTTCCGCGTGCCGTTCGTGCCGCTCTTTCCAATCCTCGGCATCATCTGCTCGCTGTTCCTGGCCGTCTTCGGGTTATCGCGAATGACCTGGACGTGGTTCGGCATTGCGCTGATCTGCGGTCTGGTCTTCTTCTTTGCCTACGGTTTTAGAAAATCGAATCCGGCCGAAGTCGTGCCGGTGGAGGAGCCCGCCGGCATCACGGAGTTTGCCTAGTAGCCTTGCCTGAGTTGTGGCCTTACGCTATTGTGCCGGGGCGGCGGGCGCGCCGGGACCCAGGCCGATTCCGGGCGTTAGAACCTCGATGCGCGCATCTCGCGCGTCGTACTTGGCATGGACGTGGAGGGCCCGTGCGACGGCATCGAGCGAAATCATGACCCTGCCACGAACGCGGAAGGGCGCGTGCTTCAAGGTAAACGGCATGCCGTTGAGCGTCGCATGGTTGTCGCCCACGCGGACTCGAAGCGATTGACTCCCGAGAACGACGGCGACTGTTTCCGCCTTGGCGCTGGGTTCGATTTCCGCGCCAAGCGCGTCGGCTATCGATCGCAACGGGACGAAGACCTTCTCGCTCGTCGTCACCGGCGCAACGTCCGTGTCGACGCGCTCGCCGTCGACGAACATCGCGATCGGACGTGAAAAGGCGAGAACGATCGAAGCAGCGAGCGCGACGCCGGCGACGATTGCGATTCGACGAATCATACCGCCGTCTGGCCAATCTCCGGTAGATAGGCGGGGTACTTCTCCGCGATGACCTTTTCGATCTCGAGCCGGAGCATGCCGAGCAGCTCGGTCTCCGGGTAGGTGCCCACGAGCTCGCCCGCGCGATAGATCGCGCCTTTACCCTTGCCGCCCGCTACGCCGACATCAGCCATTTTCGATTCCCCAGGGCCATTGACGACGCAGCCCATAACGGCGACTTTCACGGGTGCGCTGTACGATTTGGCAATTGCCTCGACGGCTCGTCCCAACTCGAGCACCGATATCTCGGCGCGGCCGCACGACGGGCACGCCGTAATCTCAAAACCCTTCTCGCGTAGGCCGAGCGACTTGAGAATTCCCCAACAGACCGGCACTTCTTCAATTGGATCCGCTGCGAGCGAGACGCGGATCGTATCGCCGATGCCTTCCCACAGCAGAATGCCCAGCCCAATCGACGATTTGATCGTTCCGTCACGGAGCAGCCCTGCTTCGGTGATGCCTAAGTGAAGCGCGTACGGCGTGCCTCGATCGCGCAGACGCTTGTCCGCCAGGCGATACGCGTCAACGGTCGTGGCAACGTCGTGAGCCTTGAGCGAGATCGCGATGTCGGTGTGTCCGTGTTCTTCGAGAAGCTCCACGTGCCGGAGCCCGGAGAGCACCATCGCCTCGGCTGTGTGCCCGAGCGACCTCTCCAAATCGGGCGCGAGCGAGCCCATGTTAACGCCTACGCGAATCGGAATCGAGCGCGCCGTGGCCGCTTCCACGACTTCCGCTACTTTCTTGGGATCGCGGATATTGCCCGGATTCAATCGCAGCTTGGCAACGCCCGCTTCGATCGCTGCCAGAGCCATCTTGTGATCGAAGTGTATATCCGCGACGATGGGAACCGGCGAGCGATGAACGATAGCGGGCAGCCCCGCCGCGTCGGGCGGATCCTTGACCGTCACGCGAACGACCTCGCACCCTTCCATCGCGAGGCCGTAGATCTGCGCGAGCGTTGCGTCGGCATCCGCGGTGTCAGTCGTCGTCATTGACTGAACGACGATCGGATGATCGCCGCCGATCCAGACGCTCTTGGCGTCCGATTTCCCAACCTTATTCTGCAGGAAGATCGGCTTGCTCTTGCGCCTAATGCGAAGCACTAGCGCGTCTCTCCGGACAACTTACATTACTCCTTGGCCGCTGACGATGCGTGCGATGTCATGGAAGGCCACCAACATGATCAGCGCCATCAGCGCCGCAAAACCGGCGATGTGAACCATTGCTTCCTTCTCGGGATCGACGGGCCGTCCGCGTATGAGCTCCGCGACGATAAACGCCGCTCGTCCTCCGTCGAGCGCCGGAATCGGCAACAAATTGAAGAGGCCCAGCGCGAACGAAATCGTCGCAGCGAGCGAAAAGTACGGCCCCCATCCCCAATCTTGAACCGTCGCGGCGACCTGGCCCATGCCGATGGGCCCGGCGATTTGCGGGGCGTACTTCGCGAACTGCGTGACGAGCAGGGCGACGCCGCCGAATGTCTGATTCGCAATCGCCACGAATTCGTTGCCGCTTTGAGCGAACGCAGCGAGTAAGCCCACATGCTCGTACGCCGGAACCGGTTGGAATCCGATGCAGCCGAAGTTCTTTCCGACCTGTGGCGGGCACGAGCGCGGCGTTACGTAAACTTCCGTCCGGATGCCGTTGCGTTCGTACACGAGATCGAGCCGCTTGCCGAGAGCGCGATGAATCGTGTCGACGAGCGCCTTGCCCGACGTGATGCCCACGTCGTTTATCGAAACGATGCGGTCTCCCGGTCGAATGCCGGCGATCGCTGCGGGTGATCCCGGCAGCGTCTCACCGACTACCGGCATCGCGGTGTCGCCCGCAACGCCGAACGCAAACGCTCCGATCAGCAGAATCAAGTAGCAAAGAACGAAGTTCGCGAGCGGGCCGGCGAGAATGATCGCCAAGCGTCTCCAGGGCGACTTCGCTTGGAAGTTGCTTTCGGCGACTTCTCCGCCTGCAAGAAAGTCTCGCTGCTGCTGCGCCTCGGAAACGCGGTTGTCCTCGCCTTCCATCGCGCAAAATCCGCCGATCGGCAAGAGTCGCAGCGTATACATCGTACCGGTTGTCGGACTGGTCCAAGCGAGTAGTTTGGGGCCGAAGCCGACGGCAAACTCGTTGACGCGAACGCCGTTACGCCGCGCCACAGCGAAATGGCCGAGCTCGTGGAGCACGATCAAAACGGAGAGCATCACGAGGAACGTGACGACTTTTTCGACTCCGATGAGCGTGACCACGGCAAGTAAGTTCAAGGAATGCGCCTTTCGCTGGCTTCAACGGCGTTCCCGGCGGCTTTGCGAGCCTCCTCATCGGCTTTTCTTACCCCGTGCAAGGTCAGCTCTTGAGGTGTCACCCGGTTCATGGCTTCCTCGACGACCTCCGGAATGCGCCCAAACGCGATCTTCCCTTCGACGAACGCGGCAACGGCAACTTCGTTCGCAGCCGAGAGGACGGCGGGCTGCGTTCCTCCTTTGGCCAGCGCTTCGTAAGCGAGTCGCACGCAAGGGAACCGATCCGGATCGGGCCGCTCGAACTCGTAACGGAGAGCAGTTTGACCGTCCTTCGCGCCAAGCCACTGCAAAACATCATCGCCAAACACATCATCGCTGACGAAATAACGGGGCCCCGCAAGCTGCGCCCGCGGGGGGCGCGCAGCCACGGAGGGCGGAGCGCCTCTCAAAGCACTGGGGCCCCCAAGCGATTTCAATCGCTTGGGGTAACTGAGTGCGTAGCCGATCGGCACCCGCATATCGGGCGCGGCAAGCTGCGACTTCATGCTGCCGTCGGTAAAGAGGACGAAACCGTGCGCAACCGACTGCGGATGCACGACGATCCGTATCCGAGCCCCTTCGACGCCGAAGAGCCGGCTTGCCTCGATCACTTCCAGGCCTTTGTTCATCATCGTCGCCGAGTCGATCGTGTTTTTTGTGCCCATTCGCCAGGTCGGATGCGCAAGCGCGGCCTCAAGGTCGGCGCGCTCCATTTCATCGCGACTCATGCGCCAAAATGGTCCGCCGGACGCCGTAAGCAGAATCGCCGCAACGCTCGCGAGCTCCTCACCGACCAGGCACTGGAAGATCGCGCTGTGCTCGCTGTCAACCGGCAGCAGTCGCGACCCGCTGCGCTGCGCCGTTTCCACGAGCAACTCACCCGCGGCGACGATCAGCTCTTTGTTCGCGACCGCGACGTCGATGCCGCGTTCCACTGCGGCGAAGACGGCGTCGAACGCCACGGACCCATCGGTAGCCGCGAGCAGAAGGTCAGGGCCATGCTCGAGCGCTACGCGCAGCAGGCCGTCCGGCCCGTCATTCGCGGTGCTCACGACTCGCGCGCCGAATCGCTGCGCCTGTTCGCGCAGCAGCCCGACGTTTTGTCCCGCCGCCAGGCCGACGACTTCGAACTCTTCGGGATGTCTCCCGATCACGTCGAGCGCCTGTGTGCCGATCGATCCCGTCGACCCCAAGATTGAAACCCGCCGCCGACGCATAATCTAAATCTGCAGCAGTCCCAAGAGATGAAGCGTTGCGAAGAACGTGACGCCGCCGAGCAGATAAGAATCGAAGCGGTCGAGCACGCCGCCGTGTCCTGCAATGGCCGCCCCGGCATCTTTCACGCCGGCATCGCGCTTGAAGGCCGACTCGACTAAGTCTCCGATCTGCGCGGCGATGCTCGTGGCGAACCCGAGCGCTGCGCCTTGCCACCATTGCACGTGAAGCGCCGGCACCCACGCAGCAGCGGCCGCGAGGAGCGTGACGATCGCCAACGATCCAACGGACCCTTCGACGGTCTTATTTGGAGAGATTCGCGTTAAGCCGTGGCGCCCCAGCATGGTCCCAACGAGCATTCCGAACGTGTCGGTCAATGCAATGATCACGATGACGAAGAACGTCAAAGCCATGCCGTTGTCGGGGACCTGCCGAATGAAGACGAAGTAGGTTAGGAGCTTGCCGATATAGAGAACGGCGAGCAGCGTATAGGCGGTGCGTGCGAAATACCCCTTCTGTTCTCCGTACATGCCGATGGCAAAGGCGACGATCACGATGGCGGCAAGGAGCACGCCTTCCCACTTGTGCAGTACGCCGAAGACGGCCATCGCGATGTACGCGCAGACCCCCAGAACGGCAACGGGAAACTCCAGCGGCTGCCCCTTGATCGCGCAGAGGTAGTTGAACTCGTAAATGCTCGCCAGGCCGATCGCTAGGATCAACGTGTAAAACGTCCACGGCAGAATAACGGAAGCTAGGCCCACGGCGGCCACGATCAGACCGACGACGATCCGCCGTTCGGTCAAGTCCCGCCGAAACGCCGTTCCCGCTGTTGAAAGTCCGTCAGCGCTCGTACGAAATCATCCTTCGAAAAGTCCGGCCAATAGACGCCGGTCATGAAGAGCTCCGCATACGCGGCTTGATAGAGTAAGAAATTCGAAAGCCTGCGTTCGCCGCCCGGTCGAATCAAGAGATCGAGGTCGGGTAGGTTCGCCGTGTAGAGATAACGGCCGATGAGCGATTCGTCAATGCCTTCGGGATCGAGCTCGCCCGCCGCGACGTCGCGCGCGATGGCGCGTACGGCGCGCTCGAGCTCGGCGTGGGAGCTATAATTGACCGCCAAGTTCAGCAGCAGCCCGGTGTTCTCGGACGTCTGCTCCTGAAGCTCCGCCAGAGCCCTGCGCGGCGCCCCCGGAAGAGATTCCCAATCGCCGATGACGCGGACACGGACGTTGTTGCGCCGCAACTCGATGAGCTCGTTGCGTGCGAAGTAGACGCAAAGCTCGAAGAGCAGTGAGATCTCGCGAGCATCGCGATTCCAATTTTCAGTCGAGAAGCCGTAGACCGTGAGAACTTCCACTCCCAAATCGCTCGCGGCGCGCGTTACGCGGCGCAGCGCAATCATGCCCCGCCGGTGGCCCTCGATTGCCGGCAGGCCCCGCTGCTTCGCCCAGCGCCGATTGCCGTCCATGATAATGGCGACATGCCGAGGCACGCCGCGCGCTTCGACCTGCGGACGAGAACCGGCTGCCAATGAAACGCTCACGCCTGGTATGCCTCGTACCCGACAATCATTTCCACGTAGGGTTCGCCCGAGTCACCCTGAGCCTGTAGTAGGGTCAAGCGCAGAACGCGCAGCTTCCCGCAACCGGTCCACGACCCATAGGGCACGTGTACGTGCAAGCGAATCCGCCGATCGCCCAGCATGCGGCGAGCCTCGACCTCCGGCATGAGCACCAAATCCATGTGCCCTTCCGGTCAAACCTCCATGATCTCTTTTTCTTTGGCGACGACGAGACCGTCGATCTCCTTGACGTACCTATCCGTCAGCTTTTGAAGCGACTCTTGCATCCGCTTATTATCGTCCTCGGTAATATCGTGCGTCCGCAGCTGCGATTTGAGCTCGTCGTGTGACCGATGACGCACGTTGCGAACGGCGACCCTTCCATCTTCCGCTTTTTTCTTTACGAGCTTAGCGAGGTCGCGCCGCCGTTCTTCATTCAGCGGCGGAATCGATAGCCGGATCGCCGAGCCGTCCACGTTAGGCGTGAGACCCAGGTCGCTCTTCTCGACCGCCTTGCGGATCGCAGGCACGACGCCTTTGTCCCACGCCGTTATCAAGAGCGTGTGCGAGTCCGGGGTGGAAACGCCGGCAACTTGCTTGAGCGGAACGGATTGGCCGTACGCCTCGACAAGCAGCCGATCCAGCAGCGTCGGTGAGGCCCGCCCGGTTCGAATCGAGGCGAACTCGTTGCGGGTCGCCTCGACGCACTTGTGCATGCGCGATTCGATCTCTTTGAAATAGGCATCCGTCATGCTTTTCCGCCTCCTACGGGCGTCGCGTCACGGCGCCCGACGTACGTACCGATCGCTTCGCCCCAAATCACTCGGCGGATGTTGCCCGGAACCGACATGTCAAATACGATGACCGGAAGCGCGTTGTCCATGCACAGCGCCATCGAGGTGGAATCCATCACCTCCAGCCCGCGCTGCAGTACTTCCATGTAATCGAGTCGCTCGAAGCGGGTCGCAAGCGGATCCTTCTTTGGGTCGGCCGTGTAGATTCCGTCGACTTTCGTCGCTTTGAGAATCGCCTCTGCGTTCACCTCGACGGCCCGCAGCGCCGCCGTCGTGTCCGTGGTGAAGTACGGGTTGCCCGTACCCGCGGCAAAAATGACCACACGGCCCTTCTCGAGATGGCGTATCGCGCGGCGTCGAATGTACGGCTCGGCGATTTGATGCATCGCGATGGCAGTCTGCACGCGCGAAGGAACGCCCATTCGTTCGAGCGCGTCCTGGAGAGCGAGCGCGTTGATGACAGTGGCCAGCATGCCCATGTAATCGGCAGTGGCGCGATCCATTCCGGCCTCTTCGTGGACTTTGCCGCGCCAAATATTTCCGCCCCCGACGACGATTGCGATCGAAACGCCGGCGCGCCGAACCTCGGCGATTTCTTCAGCCATCGCCTGCGTCGTATTGATGTCGACACCGCTCCGATCACCCGCGAAAGCCTCTCCCGAGATCTTCAAGAGCACGCGAGAGAATCGCGGCCCGTCGCGCCCGTCACTCACCAAGGGCGTATCGCGCAAAGCGCCGCACGCGAATCTTTTCGCCAAGCGCACCGATCGCGCGGAAGATCAGCTCGCCGACGTTTATCGTATCGTCTTTTACGAATGCTTGATCGAGCAGACAATGCTCCTCGTACCACTTTGTCAGCTTTCCTTCGACGATTCGTTCCTGAACCTCCGCGGATTTGCCCGGCGGCACGGCCGCGCGAAACTCCGCACGAAGACGTTCCACGGTATCGAGCGGCACGCTCTCGCGATCGACGTACTTCGGAGACATTGCCGCCACGTGCATCGCGATGTCGCGAGAAAGCTCCGCGAACTTAGGATTGCGCGCGACGAAATCCGTCTCGCTGTTGACCTCGACCAAAACGCCGATTTTGCCGCCGGCATGAATGTAGCTGGAAACCAGGCCTTCGTCGGCGGCGCGCTCGGCCTTTTTCGCCGCCTGCGCAGCCCCGCGCTCCAGGAGCAGCGTCTTCGCCCGTTCGACGTCCCCCGCGGCGTCCAGTAGCGCCTTACGGCAATCCATCATCGGCGCGCTGGTCACTTCCCGCAGCGCTTTGATCTCCTCCGGTTTGGGCTGATAGGAAATCAAGTGCCCGCCTCCGCCATCGTCGTAGGCGCCTCCTCGTATTCGGCGGGAGATGTGTCGTAAACGCGCTCGTCGTACGCGCTTTCGCTTTCGGTGCGACCCTCGATGATCGCGTCGGCAATCTTGCCGACCATCAGCCTCACGGCACGTATGGCATCGTCGTTTCCAGGAATCGGATAGTCGATCTCATCGGGATCGCAGTTCGTATCGATGACGGCAATGATCGGAATCTTCAGCTTGCGCGCTTCCAACACGGCAATCCGTTCTTTCTTTGGGTCGACCACGAAAATCGCGTCGGGAAGGCGGTGCATGTCTTTGATTCCGCCGAGAAATCGCTCGAGCCGATTCATCTCGTCTTGCAGCTTCGCAACTTCCTTTTTTGGCAATCGGTCGAAGTCGCCTTGCATCTTCATGTTCTCGAGCTCGCGTAGGCGCGCGATGCGTTTCTGGATGGTAGCAAAATTCGTTAGCGTACCGCCCAGCCACCGCTGGTTGACGAAAAACGTACCGGCGCGCTCGGCTTCCTCGCGAACGACATCTTGAGCCTGTTTCTTGGTGCCGACAAAGAGAATGACGCGGCCCTCGCGCGCGAGCTGTTTGACGACTTCGTACGTCTCCCGGAGCCGCTGCACGGTGAGCGCGAGATCGATGATGTAGATTCCGTTGCGCTCTTGAAAGATGAACGGTTTCATCTTCGGGTTCCAGCGGCGGGTTTGGTGGCCGAAATGGACGCCCGCTTCCAAGAGCTCGCGCATGGTGACGACGGTCATGACCAACCTTTCTGGCTCCCGGCCACAGCCCATCCCTGGCATTGCGACCGCGTCTTGGAGCCATCGACACCTCGCTTCCTTGCGAGGTGAAGTGATAGACAACCGCGCGATTATAGCATGGGCACGCGAAGGCTCCAAGACCCGGCCATGCGAAAGCCGCGCGGCATGCGCTGGCTCGTTACGGGGGGGCTGGGTTTTATCGGTTCGCACTTCATTCGGCTGGGGCTGCGTGAGCGGCCCGGGCTCGAGATCGTCAACCTGGACGCCGTAACCTATGCCGGCAACCCGCTAAACCTCCGCGATCTCGCGACCGACCCGCGCTACCGGTTCGTGAAGGGTGATATCTGCGACGCCGACGCGGTCCGCAACGCGCTGAGCGACGGCGCGGACGCGGTCGTCAACTTTGCGGCGGAGACGCACGTGGACCGCTCCATCGTCGCGCCCGAAGCGTTCCTGAGAACCGACGCGCTGGGAACCCAGGTGCTGCTCGAGGCGGTGCGAGAGGTTGGGATTCCACGCTACCTGCAGGTATCCACCGACGAAGTTTACGGTAACGTACCGCAGGGCGAGTCGCACGAATCCGACGCGGTGGCTCCCCGAAGCCCTTATGCGGCCAGCAAGGCAGCGGGCGATCTGCTCGCGCTTGCGTACCGCGCCACCTACGGCACGCCCGTGATCGTCACGCGCGGATGCAATACTTACGGTCCGTATCAGTATCCCGAGAAGATCGTCTCCCTCTTCATCACGAATCTGCTCGAGGACCGCCCGGTTCCGCTTTATGGCGACGGCCTGCAGGTCCGTGATTGGCTCTTCGTCGAGGATCACGCCCGCGCGATTCTGCACGTTCTCGAGCACGGTTCAATCGGCGAAGTATACAACGTCTCCGCCCAAGGGCCGCTTTCGAATCTCGAGCTGACCCACCGGCTCCTCGATGAGTGCGGTCGCGCCATCGAGACGCACGTCCAGCACGTCGCCGATCGTCCTGGCCACGATCGCCGCTATGCCGTCAACTCCGCCAAGCTGCGCGCGCTCGGCTGGGAACCGCGCGTGCCGTTCGACAAAGGCATCGCGATGACGGTTCGCTGGTATCGGGAGAACGAATCGTGGTGGCGCCCGCTCAAGGCTGTCGCGCCGTGACTACCGGGGTCCCACGCCGCGATAGTCGGCGTGGGGGCGTGGAGCGGAGATTTCGGCGCTGCGCAGCAAGTGCCGAAAGCGCAGCGGAACGCCGGCCGAGGCGCGAAGTGCCGAGGCATTTAACGTGAAAGGCGTAGTCTTAGCCGGCGGCCTTGGCGCCCGCTTGCGACCGCTCACCAAGGTGACGAACAAACATCTCTTGCCGGTCTACGACCGGCCCATGGTCTATTACCCGCTGGAAACGCTTGCGCGCGCGGGAATTCGCGAGGTCATGCTGGTGACCGGAGGGAACTCGGCAGGCGACTTTCTGCGCCTGCTCGGCAACGGCGCAGACGTCGGTCTCGAGAACATCTATTACGCATATCAAGAGGGGGAGCGCGGTATCGCCGACGCGCTTCGTTTATGCGAGCACTTTGCCGCCGGCGACCGCATCGTCGTCATCCTGGGCGACAACGTCATCGAAGACGACATCGCGCCCTACGTGCGCCGGTTCCAAGAGCAGCCTTCGGGCGCGCGCATTCTTTTGAAGGAAGTCGAGGATCCGCAGCGTTTCGGCGTCCCGGTTATCATCGGCGACCGGATCGTTGAAATCGAAGAGAAGCCGGCTCGGCCGCAAAGCAGTTACGCCGTAGTCGGCGCCTATATGTTCGACGCTCGCGTCTTTTCCTACATCGCCGGGCTTGCGCCGTCGCAGCGCGGTGAGTTCGAGATCGTCGACGTGCACAACCGTTACATCCGCGACGGCGACCTTTACTATGACGTGCTCAAGGGCGCCTGGAGCGACGCCGGCACGTTCGAGAGTCTCTTCCGCGCCGGCGAGCTCGCCAGGAAAACTCGCCTTTCCTAGCCCTTCGCGTGCGGCAGAATCGGTAGTAGCGCGAGCGCGACGACGACGAGCACCCCGGCAAGCGCGCTACGGAACCAACGCTCGGGCAGCCGCGTGACGAAATGCGTGCCGATAAAGACACCTGGAATCGAGCCGATGAGAAGGGACGCGGCGATCCCCGGATTGACGTCGCCGAGCTGCCAGTGGCCGATAAGCGACGGCACGAGGACGACCACCGCAAAGGCCAAATCGGTTCCTACCAGGCGCCGTAACGCTACCGAGGGCGCCACGAGCAGCAGTAGCGGCAAGGTCAGGGAGCCTGCGCCGATCGAGGTGATGCTAACGCAGATGCCAACGAAGAACCCGATGACGGCGAGCTGCAGCGTCGGCGCGTGATTCGAGCGCGCGGGCGTGTCCGCCGAGAGCTTGCGATTCAGAATGATGCCTGTTGCCGAGAGAAGCAGCGCGATCGCGACCGCGATCTTCAGGATCCCGTTGAGCGCGTTGATGTCGTTGATGTATCGATGATGTAGATAGGCGCTAATGGATACGCCGATGATCGCGCCGGGAAGACCTCCGAGTGAGAGCCGCCACAAAACGGAAAACTGCACGGTCCGCTTTTGAAGGTGCGTGAGCATTGCGACGATCTTGGTGCCCAGCGCAAAGAGCAGATCCGAACCGATCGCCGTGTTGCTTCCGACGCCGAGAAAGATTAAGAGCGGCGTCGTGATGGCGCCGGCGCCAACGCCGCTGTACGCCATGCACGTGCCGACGATGAAACCGACGAGAGTGTAGCTCCAATTAATTGTCATGATTGGGTAGTCGCCTCAGTGCGGGTTATATCGGTTTGGGCGCCTGCAAATCCTACCGCGTCAGGGCGGTGGATCTCGGTGAAGATTTCAAAGCGGTGAACGGGCACGTGGCGTGGCGCTTCGATTCCAAGCTTGACCTGATCGCGATCCACACCGACGACGAGTATGCGAATATCGTCACCGATCATGATGGACTGATTCGCCTTTCGGCTGAGCACGAGCATGGGCGCCCTCCCTGGCTGACCTATTCTGCCGGAAGAGCCCTTTGCTTCGGGCGCTAGGGTTCCAAGGCCTTCGCATGCAAAGCGCGGCGGCGGGAGGGGCCGCCGATGGTCAAGGATATCGCCTTTTTTGCCTACTCGGTCCGCGACGTGCCGCGGGCCCGGGCGTTTTACGTCGAAACGCTGGGCCTGCAGCCTGGTGAGTCCTTTGGCGACCACTGGATCGAATTCAACGTCGGCA
>JAFAHB010000287.1 GCA_019237435.1 Vulcanimicrobiota bacterium | reverse complement strand
ACTTCACGCAGCGGCTCAGCGAGATGCCCGAGATTTGCGAAATTCACTCCGTGGCGGGTGAGGAAAGCTTTCTTTGTAAGGTGGTCACGCGTTCGACGCAGCACCTCGACGAGCTCCTCGCACGGCTCAAGACGACGCCGGGCATGGCGCGGACGCGCACGACGATCGTGCTTAGCATGCCCTTCGAACGCGGCGGCGTGACGGTACGATAACGATGCAAGGCTCAACGATTCGCGCGTGCCATCCGCTGGGCGCCCATCGCGTGCTGGAGCCGGCAGGCGCGATGCCGCAAGATGCTTGGCGCATCGACAACACGCCGGTTGCGGGCGAGCGCGAAATTCTTTGCGAAGTCGAGGCGCTCAACATCGACTCCGCTTCGTTTCGGCAGATTTCTGAGGTGTGCGGTTTCGATTCTCGGCGAATCGGCGACCATATTGCCGCAACCGTGCGCGAACGTGGAAAGCAGCACAACCCGGTTACGGGCAGCGGCGGCATGTTCGTCGGCCGCGTGCTTGAGATCGGTGAGACCTTGCACGGCAAGATCGACCTCAACATGGGCGACCGCGTTGCGTCGCTCGTTTCGCTGTCGCTGACGCCGCTGCACATCGAAGCGATCCACGACGTTGACGTCGCGACGGGACGCGTCTGGGTTCGCGCGAAGGCGATTCTCTTTGAAAGCGGGATCTGGGCACGGCTTCCAGAGGACATCGACGAACACGTAGCGCTCGCCGTGCTCGACGTCGCCGGCGCGCCCGCCCAGGTGCCTCGCCTATGCTCTCCCGGACAAACCGTCGTGGTGATCGGCGCCGCAGGGAAGAGCGGCATGTTTTCGTGCGCGCAAGCCAAGGCGCGCGTCGGTTCGACCGGACGCGTGATCGGCCTCGTCCACGATTGCGCCGCGCCGTCGGCGCAACTCTTGGCGCAAGCTGGTCTGGTCGACGATCTCGTCGAGGCCGATGCGTCCCGCGCGCTCGAGACCAGCGGCAAAGTCGAGGCGATCGCTCCGCAGCTCGCTGACCTCGTGATCAACTGCGTAAACGTGCCGGGCACCGAGCTATGCTCGATTCTCTGCACCCGCGACGGCGGCACGATCTACTTTTTTTCGATGGCCACGTCGTTCACCGCCGCCGCGCTCGGCGCCGAGGGCATCGGCCGTGACGTTACGATGATCATCGGAAACGGCTACGCCAAGGACCACGCAAACATCGCGCTGCGAACCTTGCGCGATCATCCCGAGCTGCTCGCGTATTTCAACGCGAAATACAGAAAAGGAACTACGACATGACTACCGCAACGGCGACTCGCCATCTCAAAGCACCGGCCACAGCCGAGCAGTTCGAATATAAGAACCTCAAGCAAGGCGAGTTTTGGCGCCACATCCCGGCGTACGCCGACGTTGACGAGGCGACGTTTCTGGATCACCTCTGGCAGCAGCGCCAGTCGGTAAAGACGGCCGAAGAGCTGCTCCATACGATCCGCGACGTTTGCTCGACCGAGTTCTATCGCGACGCGGAAGCGGGCTTCCGGCGGGCGCCGATGGCCGTGCGCGTTTCGCCGTATGCGATCTCGCTCATCGATTGGAACGATCCCGTCGACGATCCGATCCGCCGGCAGTTTATTCCGCTGGCCTCGACGTCGCTGCCCGACCATCCCCGCCTAACGCTCGATTCGCTTCACGAACAGCAGGACTCGCCCATCCCGGGGCTGGTGCATCGCTACGCCGACAAGGCGCTCTTTCTTCCACTCAACGTTTGTCCGGTGTACTGCCGATTTTGCACCCGTAGCTACGCGATCGGACCGGATACGGAAAACGTCGACAAAGTCGCGCTCGCCAAGACACCCAAACAGTGGCAGGATGCGTTCGCGTATATCGCCGAGCGGCCCGAGCTCGAAGACATCGTGATCTCGGGTGGCGACGTCTACCAACTGCCGCCAAAGAACATCGAGTTCGTCGGCAACGCGCTTCTCGACATTCCGCACGTGCGGCGTATGCGCTTTGCAACCAAAGGCCCGGCGATCATGCCGATGAAGCTGCTGACGCACGGCGAGTGGGTCGATGCGCTGACCGCGATCGTCGAACGCGGGCGAACCCTCGGCAAAGAAGTCGTGCTTCACACGCATTTCAACGCGCCCGAAGAGATCACGTGGATCACGCAGAAGGCGATGCGGGTGCTCTTCGAGCGTGGTATCTTCACGCGCAATCAGTCGGTGCTCATCCGCGGCGTAAACGATACGCGGGAACGTATGCAGCTACTCGTGAAGCGGTTGGGCCACCTCAACGTACACCCGTACTACGTTTACATGCACGACATGGTCAAGGGAGTCGAAGAGCTGCGCACGACGATCGCGAGTGCGGTCGACACGGAGAAGTACGTCCGCGGTAGCACCGCCGGCTTCAATACGCCGACGTTCGTCTGCGACGCGCCCGGCGGCGGCGGCAAACGCGACGTGCACTCGTACGAGCACTACGATCGCGAGAACGGCATCGCGGTCTACGCCGCGCCCAGCGTCAAACCGGGAAAGGCGTTCGTGTATTTCGACCCCGTCGATCGGCTTTCACCCGCAGCGCAAGCTCGCTGGGCGGTGCGTGAGATTGCGGACGCGATGATCCACGAAGCGGTTCGGAAGGCCGGTATCGGCGACGAGCAGCTCGTGCTCGCTTGATGGTGCGACCAGCCATGAAAACGGGCCAGCCTCTCGCATCCGTCGCGGCGCTCGTCGCGCTCTTTGTCTATGTGACGCCGCAAGCCGCGCGCGCGGACTTGCCGCCGCTCATTCCCCGCTCCGTGCTGTTTGGAAATCCCGAAAAAGCCTCGCCCGCCATCTCTCCGAATGGAACGATGCTCGCCTACCTCGCACCCTACGACGGCGTGCTCTCGATTTGGGTGCGCACTATTGGAAAGAGCGACGACCGAGTCGTGGCCACCGATCCCGCCCGTCCGATCCGCAACGTTCTTTGGCAGCCCGACTCGAAGCACGTGCTTTACGAACAAGACAAGGGCGGCAACGAAAACTTCCACGTTTATCAAACCGACACTGCAACGAAGGCGACGCGAGACCTGACGCCGTTCGGCGACAAGGTTCGGTCGGACATCGAAAACGTCGATCCGCGATTTCCGAACTTTATCCTCGTCACATCCAATAAGCGCGATCCGAAAGTTTTCGACGTCTATCGCTTGAATTTGCGCACCGGCGCGACCGTGCTCGTTGCGCAAAACCCCGGTAACGTGGGCGGATGGCTTGAAGACAACGATTTGGCCGTTCGCGCCGCAGCCCAAGCCAATGCGGACGGCTCGAATGAAATCTTGGTTCGCCGGAACGGCTCGGCGCCATGGCGCACCCTAGTGAAAGCATCGTCCGACGATCAAATTGCGCCGGTGGCGTTCAGTGCCGACAACCGCTCCCTCTACGTAACGTCGAGCGTCGGCGCAAACTCGCTGCGCCTGCTTCGGTACGACCTAGGCAACGATCAGTTTACCGTCATCGCCTCGGATCCAACCTACGACGTCGATTCTCCGCTGATCGACGCAAGAACCAGGAAACTCGTTGCGGTCTCGTTCCAACGTGATCGAACGCAGTGGGACGTCATCGATCCGTCCTACACCGCGGATTTCGACGCGCTGCGGACGCTGCACGGCGGGGATATTGGATTTCTCGGCGGTACCGCCGATGGCCGCGAATGGATCGTGAGTTATGTCGTCGACAACGGGCCGGTTGCGTATTACTCGTACGATCGAACGAACAAACGTGGACGCTTTCTCTTCGTGTCTCGCCCGGCGCTGCTCAAATACACCCTGGCGCCGATGCAGCCGATCACCTACACCGCAAGCGATGGTCTCCCGATTCATGGTTATCTAACCCTCCCGGTCGGCGTCGCACCGAAGAATCTACCGACGGTCGTCTTCGTGCACGGGGGTCCCTGGGGACGCGATACGTGGGGCTACAACGGCTACGTGCAATGGTTGGCAAACCGCGGATACGCGGTCTTGCAACCGAACTTCCGTGGTTCGACCGGCTACGGAAAAGCATTTTTGAACGCCGGTAACCGCCAATGGGCCGGTACGATGCATCAAGACGTCGTCGATGCAAAGAACTGGGCCGTTGCGCAAGGCTACGCCGACCCAACAAAAGTGGCGGTCATGGGCGGCAGCTACGGCGGCTACGCCGTGCTCGCCGCGCTCGCGTTTTCGCCGGACGTGTTCGCTGCCGGCGTGGACATCGTCGGGCCCTCGAACCTCAACACGCTGCTTGCCGCAATCCCGCCTTACTGGTCCACCATTCGAGCAACGTTCGCCGTGCGAATGGGCGACAGCGTCGACTTTTTGAACTCCCAGTCGCCGCTATTCAAGGCCAATCAGATCAAGGCTCCGCTGCTGATCGGTCAAGGCGCGAACGATCCACGCGTCAATCGTCGCGAGAGCGACCAGATCGTGGCAGCGATGCGCAAGAATAACGAGCCGGTGGAATACATCGTCTTTCCGGACGAAGGCCACGGCTTCGCGCGCCCGGAGAACAACCGGCGCTTCGATGCTGCGGCCGAGGCATTCCTCGGCAAGTATCTAGGCGGCCGCGTCGAGCCGGCCGGCCCCGACGAAAGCGTCACGGCCTTCGAACACTAGCCGCTGCGTGGCCGCGCGGGACTCGCGGGCGGCCTGTGGAATTCTCCCGAGCCCGCTCTCTCGAGGAGAATGCCATGCGATGCTTTGCCGGTGTCATCTCTAGCGCAATCGCTGCGGCGCTGCTTGCAAGTTGCGCTCAAAGCGCACCGTCTATGGGCGAGATGCCGTCACAGTCAAATGCTGCAGCCGGAGCCGCCCGCATTGCGCCGCTGGTGCCACCCCAGCTCATCGTGCACGCAAATTTTCATGGACGCATCGCTCCGTTGAACGCGCGGCGCGGGATCTACGTTTCGGTGTTTTCCTTGACTTCCAACAACATCGTTGGTTTTAAGAAAAACGGCAGCGGTCCAATCTGTTACGATAGTACCGGCAGCAACGTCAACGATATCGTCACGGACGCCACCGGCCATCTGATCGTACCCAACGGCACATTGGGCATTAACGTCTATAACGGTCCGGAAATGTGCAGCTCGCTCAACGGTACGATTTCTACCTACAGCGGGGCCGGCACCGCGGCGGCGACCGATGCGGTTAACGGCCCTATCGTAGTCGGCGGAACGAACGGAGTCGCGGTTTGCGATCTGCACGAAAATCTGTGCTTCCCGCTGAAGAGCGCGAACCTGAGCTCGACGGCAGGCGTTGCGATGGACGGGAACGGTAACTGCTACGCCGACGGGTTCGATTCGTCGGGCTTCGTGGGACTCTGGGTTTACCGAAAGTGCAAAGAGCCCGGCAAGGAGCTGACGAGCGCCAATGGTTTCTCCGAGCCGTACTACGGCGGAATCACGGTCGACAATCGCGGCAATGTTGTCGTTCTTTCACTCTTCAACTCATCGTTCAGCACGCCGAGCACCATGACGATCTACTCCGGTTGTGTGACGGGCACGTGCACGAAGGTCGGCGGACCATTCGCTTTGAAAGGCGA